>NZ_JBFTMA010000186.1:0-13547 GCF_056396725.1 Bacillus sp. 05T31 | reverse complement strand
ACATAAAGAAGAAGCTGTAGAATCCATTACACCTAAACCTGCTTTTAATACATCTAAGTAAGTAAGTGTTTCGTATTTCGTAGCTGTTGGGTCAATAGATGGATCTGCACTATATACGCCATCCACATTATTTTTCGCCATTAAAATGACGTCCGCTTCGATTTCAGCTGCACGTAATGCTGCTGTTGTATCTGTAGAGAAGTATGGGTTACCTGTACCTGCAGCAAAGATAACAACACGTTTTTTCTCTAAGTGACGAATTGCTTTACGACGAATGTAAGGCTCTGCCACTTGACGCATCTCAATTGAAGTTTGTACGCGAGTTTGAATTCCAATATTCTCTAAGCTATCTTGAAGAGCTAATGAATTCATAACTGTTGCTAACATGCCCATGTAATCTGCTCCTGCACGATCCATGCCCATTTCGCTTCCAATTTTCCCACGCCAAATGTTACCGCCACCAACAACAACAGCAACCTCTACATCAAGTTCTGCAATTTCTTTCACTTGTTCCGCAACTGACTTAATAACAGCTGGGTTAATTCCAAATCCTTGCTCGCCAGCTAAAGCTTCTCCGCTCAGCTTTAAAACGACACGATTATATTTCGGTTTACTCATAATGAACCTCCAATTGCTTACATCTTTATTTTAAAAAAGGGAACACAATGTGTTCCCTAATCTGTATTAGTTGTTACCTTTTACTTGGTTCATTACTTCTTCAGCAAAGTTGTCTTCGCGTTTTTCGATACCTTCACCAACAGCGTAGCGAACGAATCCTTTTAATGTTCCGCCTTTAGACTCAACGAATTGACGAACTTTCATGTCAGGATTCTTAACGAATGTTTGGTCAAGTAAGCAAATCTCTTCAAAGAATTTGCCAAGACGACCTTCTACCATTTTCGCAACGATTTTTTCAGGCTTGCCTTCGTTTAAAGCTTGTTGTGTTAATACTTGACGCTCATGCTCAACTTCTTCAGCTGTTACAGCATCGCGGTCGATGTATTTAGGGTTAACTGCTGCGATGTGCATTGCTACATCTTTAGCAGCTGCTTCGTCAGTAGAACCTTCAAGAACTGTTAATACACCAATACGTCCACCCATGTGTAGGTAAGCGCCGAATGCATCAGCATCAGTTTTTGATACGATTTCGAAACGACGAAGTGTAAGTTTTTCACCAATTTTAGCGATTGCTTCGTTGATGTGCTCTTCTACTGTTTTGCCGCCTTCGATTGTTTGAGCCATAGCTTCTTCAACGTTAGCAGGTTTGTTAGCTAATAAGTGAGCAGCTAATTCTTTAATTAACGCTTGGAAACCTTCGTTTTTCGCAACGAAATCAGTCTCAGAGTTTAATTCTAAGATTAAACCTTCGTTACCGTTTGTTTCGATGAAAGTTAAACCTTCAGCAGCGATGCGGTCTGCTTTTTTAGCAGCTTTCGCAATACCTTTTTCACGTAAGAAGTCAATTGCTTTCTCCATGTCGCCGTTAGTTTCTGTTAAAGCTTTTTTGCAGTCCATCATACCTGCGCCAGTTTTTTCGCGAAGTTCTTTTACCATTTGTGCAGTGATTGCCATATTTTTCATCCTCCTAAAATATGTATTTATACCTTTTATAAAGGTGTTTATACCTTAAAAAAGGTGATAAAAGGCCGAACCCCTTATCACCTTTCCAAATTTGTTACGCAGTAACAGTTTCTTCACCTTGTTTTGTTTCAAGGATCGCGTCTGCCATTTTAGATGTAAGAAGTTTTACAGCACGAATTGCATCATCGTTTGCTGGAATAACGTGATCGATTTCGTCCGGATCACAGTTTGTATCAACGATACCGATGATTGGAATGTGTAATTTGCGTGCTTCAGCAACTGCAATACGCTCTTTACGAGGGTCTACTATGAATAATGCACTTGGAAGACCTTTCATATCTTTAATACCGCCTAAGAATTTCTCAAGACGCTCTAACTCTTTTTTAAGTTGAACAACTTCTTTCTTAGGAAGTACTTCGAAAGTACCATCTTCTTGCATTCTTTCGATATCTTTAAGACGCTTGAYACGCTTTTGGATTGTTTGGAAGTTTGTTAAAGTTCCACCTAACCAACGTTGGTTAACGAAGTACATACCAGCACGAGTTGCTTCTTCTTTAATAGCTTCTTGTGCTTGTTTTTTAGTACCTACGAATAAAATGTCTCCACCTTCAGCAGCGATGTCACGCATCGTTCTGTAAGCTTCCTCAACTTTTTTCACAGTTTTTTGTAAGTCGATGATGTAGATACCGTTACGCTCTGTGAAGATGTAACGCTTCATTTTTGGGTTCCAACGACGAGTTTGATGTCCGAAATGAACACCAGCTTCAAGCAATTGTTTCATAGAAATTACTGACATAATTTAGTTCCTCCTAAATGGTTTTTTTGATATCCTCCGTTTACTTCATCTCTAAGCGAAACTACGAACGTAGCACCAACACTTAAATCAGTAAACGTGTGTACTTTGTACTGACACCACTGCTTACTATATCATACTGAAATATTACAATCAAGTCGAAAATGCGAACAATGTAAAACTTTCTTTTTTTCACGCTCAAATCCTAGTATTACCAACCTTCAATTCCTTTAAGCAAGGAATTGAAGGTTAATTAATAGTTTTCTAATGAATGTTGTCATGACGCCTTACGTAAGCAAAATCATTCACTTAAAAAAACAAAAAACTCTCCTCAAGCGAGGAGAGTTTTTTTATAAATTAGTTTGTTTTTAATTTAGCAAGTTCCTGTAGAAACTTGTCGTTTAGCACTTTAATGTATGTTCCTTTCATACCTAAAGAGCGAGACTCAATAACACCAGCACTTTCTAATTTACGTAGTGCATTTACGATTACCGAACGAGTAATTCCTACGCGATCAGCAATTTTACTTGCAACAAGTAAACCTTCTGTTCCATTTAATTCTTCGAAGATATGCTCGATTGCTTCTAACTCACTGTAAGATAATGAGCTAATCGCCATTTGAACAACAGCTTTACTACGTGCTTCCTCTTCGATTTCTTCTGCTTTTTCACGTAAGATTTCCATACCTACAACAGTTGAGCTGTATTCAGCAAGAATTAAATCATCGTCTAAGAACTCTTGACCAAGACGAGCTAATACTAGTGTACCTAGACGCTCACCGCCACCAACGATTGGTACGATTGTAGTTAAACCTTGACCGAATAATTCTCTATTTTCTACTGGGAATGCTGTGTAGTCACTATCCACACCTAAATTTGAAGATGTTTCTGTAACATTGAATAAACTTTGCGTATACTCTTCTGGGAATTGACGCTCTGCAAGCATGTGCTTCATACGTTCGTTTTCGATTTGTTGGTGAATCGCATATCCTAATAATTTACCGCGACGACTTACAACGAACACGTTCGCTTCAATTACTTCACACATTGTGTCAGACATCTCTCTAAAGTTTACAGGCTTTCCTGCTGCGCTCTGTAATAACGCATTTAATTTTCTCGTTTTTGCTAATAATTCCATTTCAAAATTTCCTCCTACATGTTACTTACATATTTTTKCATCACTTGGAAACTAGGGCGAGTCACCTGATGCTTGATAAGCAATCTCAGCAATCTTACGAATAGCTTCGTCTGAAAATTCAATTTCTATACCTTCAGTCGCTAATAACGCCGTGTACTGTTTAATTAGCGCATTGTCAGGCTCGATTAATATTTTAACAAAATCATCCGCCGATAATTTTGTTAATTMTACTCGAATCGGAAATCTCCCTTGCAATTCCGGAATTAAATCCGACGGTTTAGACATATGGAACGCTCCAGCTGCAACAAATAAAATATAATCCGTTTTTACTGATCCGTATTTCGTTGCTACATTCGATCCTTCTACAATCGGTAAAATGTCACGTTGCACACCTTCACGCGATACATCTACGCTATTCGACTGCTTACCAGCAATTTTGTCAATTTCATCGATAAAAATAATCCCGAGCTGTTCAGCACGATAAACAGCCTCTTGTGTAACTTCATCCATATCAATTAAGCGCTGTGCCTCTTCATTTGTCAAGAGTTTTCTTGCTTCTTTTACAGAAAGTTTACGTTTTTTCGTTTTTTTCGGCATRATACTTCCTAGTGCATCTTGGAAATTCATTCCCATTTGCTCCATGCCAGTTCCTTGCAACATATCAAACATAGAAGACTGTTGTTCCGTCACTTCGATCGATATCACTTCATCTTCAAGAAGGCCTGCCGCAAGCTTTCTTTCCACATCTTGACGTTTCTTTTCGATTTCATCATCTTCCTGTGCATCAGATGTTTGGTTTGAATTTTGATTACCACCAAAAAGCATTTCTAATGGATTTTTAAATCCAGATTGTTTCTCCGGACTCGGCACTAAAATTTCAACAAGGCGTTGATTCGCTTGCTCTTCTGCTTTATCTTGAACTTTAACTACCATTTCCTCTTTCACAATGCGAACGGACGTTTCAACAAGGTCGCGGACCATCGACTCTACATCTCGACCCACATATCCAACTTCTGTAAATTTCGTCGCTTCAACCTTAATAAAAGGTGCTCCAACGAGTTTCGCCATTCGCCGTGCTACCTCTGTTTTACCAACACCTGTCGGTCCAATCATTAAAATGTTTTTAGGTGCAATTTCATCACGTAAATTTTCAACTAATTTACTGCGACGGTATCGATTTCGTAGAGCTACAGCAACCGCTTTCTTTGCATCTTTTTGACCGATGATGTATTGATCTAATTTTTCCACAATTTGACGCGGAGTAAAATGTAAATGCATATAAATTGCCTCCCTTACGATTCTACAATTCTTCAACAATTATGTTGTGGTTCGTATAAACACAAATATCGCCTGCAATTTCTAAACTGGCCTTCGCAATTTGTTTCGCTGTTAAATGTTCACTTGCATGTTGCTTTAAAGCACGACCAGCAGCAAGTGCATAATGTCCGCCTGAACCAATTGCTAAAATACCATCATCTGGTTCAATCACTTCTCCTGTACCTGAAACAAGGAGCATCGTTGTTTTATCCATGACAATGAGCATTGCTTCTAGCTGACGTAGCATTTTATCACCACGCCATTGTTTCGCCATCTCAACTGCAGCACGCTGCAAGTTGCCATTATACTCTTCTAATTTCCCTTCAAACATTTCAAAAAGAGTAAATGCATCAGCAACTGATCCTGCAAAACCAGCTAAAACTTTCCCCTGGAAAAGTTTGCGAACTTTGCGAGCTGTATGTTTCATTACAACAGCATTCCCCATCGTTACCTGACCATCTCCAGCCATTGCACATCCTCCATTATGATGAACTGCAAATATCGTTGTAGCGTGGAAATTTCCCATAGAAAAAACTCCTTTATATGTTTTTATAGCCTTAAAAGCAATTTATGCCCGCGGGTGATGCTTCATGTACACAGAACGCAATCTTTCTTTAGAGACATGCGTATAAATTTGTGTGGTTGACAAATTCTCATGACCTAATAGCTCCTGCACAGTACGTAAATCYGCTCCTTCATCCAACATATGTGTAGCAAATGTATGCCTTAACATATGGGGACTTATCCGCATTGTAAGTGAAGCTTTCTTAATGAGTTCGTTCAAAACATAACGTACACCCTGATCTGTTAACGGCTTACCTTTCGCATTTAAAAATACCATATGAGATTGTTCTTCAGTCTTTTGAGCTAACTGTTTTCTCCCGTTCTCTATATAAGTAATTAAAGCATCTTGTGCATAGCTTCCGAACGGAATATATCTTTGTTTTTTCCCTTTTCCCATCACTAAAATTGTTCCCACTGCAAAGTCAATGTCGGTAAGTTGCAAATTAACGCATTCGCTTACACGAATCCCAGTTGCATACATCAACTCTAATAAAGCTTGATTCCTTTGACCGAGTGGCGCCCCTGTATCAGAAACTTCAAACAATTCCTCCAACTCTTCAGCATATAAAAACTTTGGGATTGACAATTCTTTCTTGGGAAGTGACGCAAGTGCAAACGGATTATCTTTTTGATAACCTTCACGCATCAAAAAACGATATAAACTTCGTAAGCTTGATACTTTCCTTGCGACAGATTTACGGGCTAACTTCTGATCGTGCAACGTCGTCAAGTATAAACGAACATCCGCGTATGTAACATCTAAAAAAGAGGATATGCCTTCTCGCTCCATAAATTGCACAAAATGTTCTAAATCATTTTGATAACTTGCAATTGTATATTTTGAATAATTTCTTTCAATTTGTAAATATCCAACGAATAATTGTAACAATTTCTTCACATTCACATCCATATAATTCACCTCAATAAAGGCTACTAAATCGTATCACAACTTAGTAGCCTTTGCAAGAAATTTAATTAAATATTTACAAAATTTTGAATTGTTTCCAAAGCGCGTGTAGCATATGCTTCATTTCGCTCTTGTTTCTTTTTAATTTTCTTCTCTAACGGTGTAAATAAACCAAAGTTTGCATTCATTGGCTGGAAGTTTTTCGCATTTGTCGCAGTAATATAATTTGCCATACTTCCCATTGCAGTTACAGGTGGTAATACAACTGGCTCTTCACCTTGTACAAGTCGAGCAGCGTTAATACCCGCTAATAATCCTGATGCTGCTGATTCAACATAACCCTCTACACCAGTCATTTGACCAGCGAAGAATAAATCATCACGTTGTTTATATTGATATGTTGGACGAAGCAAATTAGGCGAATTAATAAACGTATTACGATGCATTACACCATAACGTACAATCTCTGCGTTTTCTAGTCCTGGAATTAGCTGTAACACTTCTTTTTGTGGCCCCCACTTTAAATGTGTTTGGAAGCCTACAATATTGTATAATGTTCCTGCTGCATCATCTTGACGTAACTGAACAACCGCATACGGTGTTTTCCCTGTTTTCGGATCTTCTAACCCAACAGGCTTCATCGGTCCAAATACTAACGTCTGTCTTCCTCTACTTGCCATAACTTCTACTGGCATACAACCTTCAAAGAAAATTTCTTTTTCAAATTCTTTTAAAGGCACTGTCTCAGCAGCAATTAAAGCCTCATAAAAACGATCAAACTCTTCTTCTGTCATTGGACAGTTTAAATATGCCGCTTCACCTTTATCATAACGGGATTTTAAATATACTTTATTCATGTCAATGCTGTCTTTCTCAACGATTGGCGCTGCAGCATCATAGAAATAAAAATAATCTTCACCTGTTAGTTTTTTTAATTGTGCAGAAAGATCCGGAGACGTAAGTGGACCTGTCGCAATAACAGTTGGTCCCTCTGGAATTTCAGTGATTTCCTCATTCATTACAGTTACGTTCGGATGATTTTTCACATATTCAGTCACTTTCGCCGCGAATTCATGACGGTCTACAGCTAAAGCACCTCCTGCTGGTACAGAGCACTCATCAGCTGCACGAATAATGACAGAATCCATTAGACGCATTTCTTCTTTAATAACACCAACAGCATTTGTCAATGTGTTTGCGCGAAGTGAGTTACTACATACTAATTCAGCAAATTTATCTGTATGATGAGCTGGTGTTTGCCTTACTGGTCTCATTTCATATAATTTTACTTGGACACCACGCTTTGCAATTTGGTAAGCTGCTTCGCTTCCTGCAAGACCTGCGCCAATGACGTTTACTACTTGTGTTGTCATATATATCACCTTTCCTTTTCTTCCCGAAAAAAATGTGAGCAGTTACGCTCACATTTGTTGTTCTTCTTCATAATCACACGAAATACATTGTACTTGCACGCCTTTTTTTAACTTTTTCTCTACGAGCATACCTTCACACTTCGGACATTTACGACCAATCGGCTTATCCCAAGATACAAAGTCACATTCTGGATACGTACCGCATCCGTAGAAAAGGCGTTTCTTTTTATTACTACGGCGTTCAATAATTTGCCCTTTATCACACTTCGGACAAGTAACACCGATTTCTTTTACAATCGGTTTTGTATTACGACATTCCGGGAAATTTGAACAAGCCATAAACTTCCCATATTTACCCATTTTAAAGACCATCGGGTGACTACATAATTCACAGTCTTCCCCAGCTGGTTCATCTTTAATTTCCACTTCACGCATTTCTTTTTCCGCTTTTTCTAAGCGCGGTTCAAATCCTACGTAGAAATCATCAACAATTTTCACCCAATTTGCATTTCCTTCTTCTACTTCATCAAGGCTTTGCTCCATATTGGCAGTAAATTCAATGTTAATAATTTCTGGGAAAAACTCTAAAATAAGTTCGATTACTATTCCACCAAGCTCAGTCGGAACGAAGCGTTTATTATCTAAAGCAACGTATCCTCGTTTTTGGATTGTTTCAAGTGTCGGTACATAAGTAGACGGTCTCCCAATTCCAAGCTCTTCAAGTGTTCTTACTAGACGAGCCTCTGTATAACGCGGCGGAGGCTGTGTGTAATGTTGCTTTGGTTCTATATCTTTTGAAAATACAGTTTCACCTACTTCTAACGGTGGCAACATCTTATCCTTTTCTTCCGCACCATCATCTTTCGACTCTACGTACACTTTCATAAATCCTGGGAACTTTACAACTGATCCACTTGCACGGAACTGAACATTGTTATTAATGAGTTTCGCTGTAACAGTATCCATTATAGCAGATGCCATTTGACTTGCAACAAATCGCTCCCAAATCAGTTTATACAAACGGAGTTGATCACGACTTAAGAAACTTTTTAGTTCCTCTGGCTTTCTCATTACCGAAGTAGGACGAATCGCCTCATGCGCATCTTGTGCTTTCGACTTTTTCGTTTCTTTCCTCTTCTCTGTTCCTATGTATTCCGCACCAAACGCCTCAGTAATGTAATCACGAGCCTCTGTTTGAGCTGTTTCTGAGATACGTGTTGAATCAGTTCTCATATACGTAATAAGACCTACAGTCCCTTGTTTTCCAAGATCTATCCCTTCATACAGCTGCTGTGCAAGCATCATTGTTTTCTTTGCTCGCATATTTAACTTACGCGCTGCCTCTTGTTGCAAGGAAGATGTTGTAAACGGTAATGCAGGGTTACGCTTTCGCTCTTTTCGCGTTACATTTTCAACCGAAAACGCATTGTCTTTCATCTTTTCGATTATTTCGTTCACTTGTGCTTCGTTCGTTAATTGAACTTTTTCACCATCTACACCGTAAAAGCTTGCTTCAAATGTGTCTTTCCCTTTCACAAATTCTGTTTTAATTGTCCAGAATTCTTCAGGTTCAAAACTTTGAATTTCTTTTTCACGTTCGATGATTAAACGAACTGCTACAGAYTGTACGCGTCCTGCACTTAATCCTTTTTTTACTTTCTTCCATAATAAAGGACTAATATTGTAACCAACAAGACGATCGAGTATACGCCTTGCCTGTTGTGCATCTACTAAATCCATATTAATTGCACGAGGATATTTAAATGATTCTTTTATTGCATCTTTTGTAATCTCATTAAATACAACTCGGCAATCTGATTCAACGTCCACATTTAACGTATTTGCTAAATGCCAAGCAATTGCTTCTCCTTCACGATCCGGATCGGCCGCGAGATAGACTTTCTTTGCTTTTTTTGCCGCTGATTTTAAATCTTTTAAAACGGGACCCTTACCACGAATGGTAATATACTTCGGGGTGAAGTTATTCTTTACTTCTATCCCCATTTGGCTTTTAGGTAAATCGCGGACATGTCCCATGGACGCGACGACTTTGTATTTTTTCCCTAAATATTTTTCAATGGTCTTCGCCTTAGAAGGCGACTCCACGATTACGAGGTAATCTGACATGCTAGTGCCTCCTTAAGAGGTGGATTCAAGTCTTCATCAATCTTATTGATTTCTCTTGTTTTTGTCAATCAAGAATGAATATACCATACAGCGACAATCTACCATTTGTCAATAATTGTTTAATAAAAACATAAAAATATATGGTTAATTTAAAATTTCTTCAAGGATATCCTCCGCATTTCTTACTAGCTTTGCGCCTTGTTGAATTAGATGATTCGTTCCCGCTGCACTCTCTATAAATATAGGTCCAGGAAGCGCAAACACCTCTCTATTTTGTTCTAGCGCAAGGTCTGCAGTAATAAGGGAKCCACTTCTCGTTTTTGCTTCTACAACTAAAACACCTTTACTTATACCGCTAATAATTCGATTTCTTTTTGGGAAATACCATTTTTCAATAAGCCATTCTTTTTCAAGTAAAGGTTGTAAAATAAACTTCATACTCTCCTTTCCATATAAAGACGGTTCTCTCGTTCCAACAATCGCTAATTTATTTACTTTATTTAGAAAATCTCTTTCTCCTTTTCCGTATAAAACAAAAGGGGGATCTTGTATTTCTCGCAGTAATTGTGGATAGTCCTTATCCCATATTGTTATATAAAATATTCTCTTTTTTTCTAACTGGGATACATATTGTTGGAGATTTGAAATTTGAAGAAAATTTACTAGTTCTAAAGATTTTTTCGAGGATATTCCAGCGTAATATTCAAATTGTTTCGGACTAAAAGTGTATATTCCCTTCAGTTCTGGATCAACATATAGTAGTCTCTTCATCGCCTTCCAATGATCCGCCAACATGTAATGAAGGTGCAATAAACGTTCTCTTTTCATCTCAATTCTCCTTACCCATAATTTTTATTATGTAAACAAAAAATGTGTAAAAAGACACCCTCTAATAAGAAGGTGTCTTTCAAAAAGATTAGTAGTTTTTACAAGTCTCAAATAATCCCTTTTCTTTTAAAACAGAGATTAATGTTTCACCCATAACAGCTGGTGTTTCCGCTACTTTAATACCACAAGCTTCCATTGTTTTAATCTTTTCAGCAGCAGTTCCTTTGCCRCCAGAAATGATCGCCCCAGCATGACCCATACGTTTGCCTTCAGGCGCTGTTTGACCACCAATGAAGCCTACAACTGGTTTTGTCATATTAGCTTGTACCCATTCTGCTGCTTCTTCTTCTGCCGTACCGCCGATTTCACCAATCATAATTACAGCATGMGTTTCTTCATCTTCATTAAATGCTTTTAACGCATCAATAAAGTCCGTACCGTTAACAGGGTCTCCCCCGATACCTACAGCAGTAGATTGGCCAATACCTTCTTGCGTTAACTGATGTACAGCTTCATACGTTAATGTACCAGAGCGAGATACGATACCAACATGACCTTTTTTGTGAATATATCCTGGCATAATACCAATTTTACATTCGTCAGGTGTAATGACACCAGGGCAGTTTGGTCCAAGTAAACGTGTATGTTTACCCGCCATATATCTCTTTACGTTTACCATATCTAATACAGGGATTCCTTCAGTAATACATACTACTAAATCAACCTTTGCATCAACAGCTTCCATAATTGCATCAGCCGCAAAAGCGGGTGGAACGTATACAACTGAAGCGTTTGCGCCTGTTGCTTTCACAGCATCTTCTACTGTATCAAATACTGGTACGCCTTCAATATCAGTGCCACCTTTACCTGGTGTTACACCACCTACAATTTTCGTACCGTATTCAATCATTTGCTTTGTATGGAATAACCCTTGAGAACCTGTAATACCTTGAACAATAACTTTTGTATCTTTATTAACTAATACGCTCATTTTTCTCCCCCGCTTTCTATTAGCCCACTAGTGAAACAATTTTTTGTGCACCGTCTGCCATAGATTCTGCTGCAACAATATTTAAACCAGACTCATTTAAAATTTTCTTTCCTAGCTCTACGTTTGTACCTTCAAGACGTACAACTAAAGGCAACTCAAGGCCTACCTGCTTCGTCGCTTCAATAACACCTTCTGCGATAACATCACACTTCATAATGCCACCAAAAATGTTAACGAAGATACCTTTTACATTTTTGTCAGAAAGGATAATTTTGAATGCTTCTGTAACTTTTTCAGCTGTTGCGCCGCCACCAACATCTAAGAAGTTAGCTGGGTCACCATGGTAATGTTTAATGATATCCATTGTAGCCATTGCTAAACCTGCACCATTAACCATACAACCGATATTTCCATCTAAAGGAATGTAGTTTAAGTCATATTTAGAAGCTTCAATTTCTTTTGAATCTTCTTCTTCAAGATCACGAAGTTCTAAAATATCTTTATTGCGATATAACGCATTAGAATCAAAGTTTAATTTTGCATCTAACGCCATAACTTTACCGTCACCTGTTGTAACAAGTGGATTAATCTCAGCGATAGAGCAATCTTTTTCGATAAACGCACTGTATAAGCCCATCATAAACTTCACAGCTTGTCCTACAAGTTCTTTTGGAATATTGATGTTAAACGCGATTCTACGCGCTTGGAAACCTTGTAAACCTACTGCTGGATCAATATATTCTTTAAAGATTTTTTCAGGCGTTTTTTCTGCTACTTCTTCAATTTCTGTTCCACCTTCTTCAGATGCCATTAAAACAACTTGAGAAGTTGCACGATCTAATACAAGACCTACATAATATTCTTTTTTAATATCGCAACCTTCTTCGATAAGTAAGCGTTTTACTTCCTTACCTTCAGGACCTGTTTGATGCGTCACAAGTGTAGTTCCTAAAATGCTTTCTGCATATGTACGAACTTCTTCTAAATTTTTCGCAACTTTTACACCGCCAGCTTTGCCGCGTCCACCAGCGTGAATTTGCGCTTTAACTACACATACTTCCGTTCCTAATTCTTTCGCTGCTTCTACAGCTTCTTCTACTGTAAATGCAACCTTCCCGTTCGGAACGCTAACCCCATAGCTTCTAAGGACTGCCTTACCTTGGTACTCATGGATATTCATGGTCCCATCCTCCCCTGTTTTCCTGTTTTACTCGAAAAGTTTTTTAATGTTTAAAAAACATTACATTGCCATTGTATAAGATGATTGGCACGCTGTCTACAATAAAGTGTCAGAAAACTGAAATCGCTTTATTCTTTTTCGGAAATAATAATGTTTATATACCAAAATAAAAAATAAGCTGTGAATATACAGCTTATTTTTGAATCATATCTTTAATTGGCGCGAATGATTTTCGATGTTCCTCTAATACTCCATGTACTTCAATCGCTTCTAAATGCTGTTTCGTCCCATATCCCATATGTTGTTCGAATCCATATGCAGGATACTTTCCTCCTAACTCTTTCATCATGCGATCTCTCGTCACTTTCGCAATAATAGATGCAGCTGAAATAGAGACACTTTTCGCATCACCTTTAATGATTGATGTTTGCGGAATTGATGTAGGAAGCTTCATCGCATCGATTAATAAATATTCTGGTGTACATGATAAATTAGCAACGGCATCTAACATCGCTTGCTTCGTCGCTTGATAAATATTTATTTCATCAATAACTTGTGGTGATATAATTCCAACTCCAATCGCAATTGCATGCTCTTTAATTTCATCATAAAAACGCTCACGTTTCGCTTCACTTAATTTTTTCGAGTCATTTAATCCTGGAATATAAAAATCTTCCGGAAGGACGACAGCCGCCGTCACAACCGGTCCTGCTAACGGCCCACGACCCACTTCATCAATGCCAGCAATG
>NZ_JBFTMA010000185.1:0-6847 GCF_056396725.1 Bacillus sp. 05T31 | reverse complement strand
ATGTTGTTTCTTTTTAAAAATTCTAATTTTAATAAAGCGAACTTCGGTACTTTTTCATCTTCCATATATAATTTCACCAAAACAATATACTCTTGCTTTTTATATTTAAATACAAAAGAATCAATACACCAGCCCTTATTCACCATGTCATTCTTTAAATCTTTTAAATTACTGAAAATATCCAACGGTATCTCCTCCATGTCAAAGTAGATATATAGCATTTATACAATTATAACATTCTATATATTTCGAAAAAAGAAATGTGACATAGCTTCAGAAGTAATTCGGGTACAATGTTTCTTTAAAGCTCGGAAAACATCTTGCTACCATTATTAAAAATGTGTAATATATAGTTATATTGTTAGTTTAWTTGATTCCGTTTATTCCCACACCTTTTTTTGTGTTGTGGTTGAGTTGTAGAAGCAAGTTGCGTCTTGTTTCAWTTRTGAAAGGGCTTCTTTGAGCCGATTAGTGTATATATAGCTTATTTTGCTATGCACATTATTAATCGACTTGAAGAAGCCCTTTTTGTGTTGTCTTCAAGTTTGTAGGCAGGGTTATTTATGATTAATAACATAACAAATTAAACAGTAGAGGAGATATAAAAATGAAAAAAGATTGTAGACACTAAAGACTAGTACCAACAGCAGAGGAACATAAAACACGAATGGAAAATAACCAGAAGTCATATGCTACACCAGCAATGTCATCTGAATCCAGAGCACGAGTAAATCAAATGAGAGGATGTTTTGAAGCTRATATTATATTGCCAGATGGTAAATTTCAATGTTTTAAACCAGACACTCTTAATGAAAAAGTGGCCATTCAAGAACTAGCTTTATACATTGAAGGCATACAGGAAGCGAAAGAAGGCTATGTYATCYTATGGCGCTTTGTCGGGCAACAAAGTTTTTAYCATGGTACAAAGATYGTAGCTGAACCGAAGTTTCGTAMAWTCMTRCKTAAGATGAAAGATTATTTTTTCGATTATGAAGAAGTGGTTTATGAAACTGAAAAATAAGAAGGATAGAGGGATATAGATATGAAAAAAGATAACATTTGGACAGTATTAGATGATCCAAAAGAGCAGGAAACAAAAGAGCAATCCCAAGAGCCGGATGATATTTTTGCTGGTATGGAWGAGCTAWCGGAGATTAYAGATGAWGAACTACCATTTTAARCAAGKCGAGGTAGTKTATAGAGGGTAAAAGGAAGAACTAAGTGATGTATATACTTAGATCTTCCTTTTTTTATTGTAAATGATGGACAATTCGAGTTCGATTTATTTGGTTAAATGAGAGGAGAAAATCATGTTTACAATACTTCTTATCGCACTAATTTGCTATATGTGTTTTGTTGTTTACAAAACAAGAAAAAATATGTTGATAGAAGAAAAGAAAAAAGAAAAAGGATCAGAACCGGTGGAACGACCTGTTTATTGGTGTCCGAGAAAAAATAGACCCATTGGCAGGGAACAAGAACGCATTACTGTTCCAACGAAAGAAATCACCTTAGAAAAAGATGTAGCAAATATATATGATTTAGTTGCTTCGTCGATTCAAATGAATTTAGGTGAAGAAGAAAAAACGTTAGAACAGGACAAGGAAGTTGCAAAAGAAGTGGAGTATGCTGAAGATTTTCACCATGCTCCTGCTTCTGAAGCAGTATACGATATCCTTTTTCCTAGCGATGAGGATATACCAGAGGAATTATTAGAATATGAGGAGACATTTCTCGAACTAGAACAGTTGCCGATCCCACTAGAAACAGAGCATATCGTTCCTATTCAACAAGGAGTATCAGGGGTAGATGATATGAATTTGGTAAAGTGGACTGTAAAAGTAATAGGACGAGAACAAGGACTGACACGCGTACTTAATATGTCTGATAATAAGCGTTATTGGATACATACAGAGGGAGAGATATTACCAGAAAATAAACTAATGTATATAGAATTAGAGGTCGATTCACCTTATTCCTATACATTAGTTGGGTGGAGTGATAGACAACTAGGGAGTATATAAATCTATTTCCTAGTTGGTATTTTCTTAGTTATATAGCATTAAACACACTAGGTTCTCACTCATTTGTACAAGGACAAAATTTTTTTGTTTTTGTACAAATGAGTGGGACRGAAYGATTCACCATATAAGGATATTCGACTATAATGARAMATTGTACGTCATTGTAATATTAAAATATTCTAAGGTTAAAGTGATTATTAATCTTAAAATATGCGATTTGAGAACTCGTTGTAATATTACAATGCTTCATATACATGAGATTGTATTTAAGATTATTATATTAAAATTACTGGAGGCTGATGAAATATGATAATAGATCATATGAGCAACAATGTAGTGGAAAAATTAGAACAGACGGTGCGCTACGAAAAGAAACAAGTAAAGGTATTGCGTGTAAGTAAAAGTAGTTCAAATATACACGCTTACATGATTTTCCCGGAATTCTCAGAGGTTAAAATTTCAAATACCGAACTAGATGAGTATATAGAAAACCTATCAATAAGCGTGAAATATGTCATTGATCGCAAGTTGAGTCAACAAGAAATTGAAAAACAAAATCATTCTTTCATTATGACGTGTGCAGTTGAGGAAGATGGTGTGATAGATGATGAAACTCTTCATTTTAATACGACTTATGTCAAACCACCAACGATTGCAAATAAAGTATTTAAGTTAGTGTGTGGATTAGGAAATCGTTTAGATAGCTTAAAAGAGTTATATATTACAGTATTAAATAATAATATTAATCGAATTGAAATTGAATTTTATAATGAAAATGAAACATACATGGCAGTAGAGAAGGAAGAAATCGCGAATGCAATTATGGGAGCATATACAAAAGCAAATATCTATTACTCAGCAGATCTCTATTATGTTGCAGAAGGAAATCAAATCAAATTAAAGAGCGTTAAACCAAAATTAGCGGGTGATGTGTGATGAAACAAGAAAAAGGGATGATAGGAGTCTTATGTACGCTTGTTTTGATGGTTTTACTTCTTATCCCCTTACAAGCAGCTCATGCATCTGTAAAAGTGGACTTTAATGAATTAAAAGGGAATGATGTTTCGTCATCCTTTAAAGAGGGATTAAACAATCGAACCAAAACACCAGAGAAGGATGATTCATTCGGTTCATCATTAATACAAAAAATTGAGGGTATGTATGCACCTGCCTTTAAAGTAGGGGTAAATATCTTTTCTATCTCTTTCGTATTAGGCGTTATTGTCATGGTTATGGCATTAATTACGAAGAATGGTCAATGGATGAAGTGGGCGACAGGGAGTATGATCTTTTCATTCGTTAGTATGATGGCGATGAGACTAAGTGTGTACTTCTTATTCAGTTCCGATGTAGTTTCGTTTATGAACATCTTTACGGATTTTTTAGACCTGTTTAAATCAACAGCACTTATTTTTACACCATTTATGTTAATTGCAGGTATTCGTTTACGAAAAATTCATGAGAGTACGAAACAACCTGAGTATTATCGTTGGTCCAATCGTGTCATAACGGGATCTTGTTTACTTTGTATGTTAGCCGTACTCGCTCCATGGCTATTTGCGAATATGTAAAGAAACACATATAAGAGGAATGAAAAAGGTACTGAATCTATATTCAGTACCTTTTATCTACCCATATGATTTCTTCGTTCGTATTCTTCAAATACTTCCGGTGATATAGGGGATAATATGCCACTTAGATATACAGCTGTATATAAAAAGTATTGTTCATCTTTTGTTTGAACTGTAAGAGTGCCGTGTTCCTCGTTATTAGGGATAATTCGTTCAATTTTCAGTTGTTTTTTGTCGCAAATAATAGCCTTGATTTTATAGACGTTATGTATTGGTAATCTTTCGATATACAGACAACTACGCTCTAACAGATAGAAAATGAGTGCCATTTGTAGAATGAACACAATTTGTAGTAGAGCTGGTGTGCCTGCAAAACAGACAAGGAAAATAGAAACTAAAATAATATTTAACTTCGAAAACCATTTCTCGTATTGCTTCATAGAAAGAATACTTTTTTTCGTTTGAAAGACTTGGAATCTTGTTATGAGGAACAGGATCGTAAAGATTCCTTCATAAATAAGCCAAGTATGCCATTCCGACTTAGAAAGATCTAGTACTAAGTATATGATGCCGGTAAAGATAAGGATTGGTACCTGATGTACCAGGCTAAATAATATCGTATGTTCTAACATTCTTTTCTTGTAGATGTGATTAGTAATTGAATCCAAGTTTCTTAACTCCTTCTGCAATTTTCATGATGACACCACCAATAAGTAGCTGGTATTCGCCTATTCCTTTTTCGTTCACATACCAGCACATATAGTGCCTAATACCTTCTTTTGCACCGTGATTATGTAAAGGGAAAGGAGATGCGTATTTTTTAGATGACATATTATTATCACCGAAAGGAACCTGTCCTGCAAGAGCAAAACGTTTCTTTGCATCATTTACAATCCAACAACCATAATCTGCTGTTCCATGCCATATTGCTTCTTTATGAATTGGATCAATAGAAGGTTGTGCTGGATAATTTTCAGCTAGTATTTGTGCTTTTTCTTCACGAAGTCGTTGATGAATATGTGAATTCAATGGATCKTCCGTTCCGATTTCATAGGTTTCCTCAAAATTCCCACACTCATAAGGGATAAGGGGATTATTTGAATCAGCTGCTAATTKTAGACTGCAAGAATCCGATTTTGAAAGATAGTATACACAGTCTTTGCAGGTGAAAAGGTTTGAAAAAGCTGAATCTGTTTCTTGATCTGTTACCGTATTATCTACTACAAGTTTTAACATATCTATCACAATCCTTTTTAGGCTATTTCTGAATTTAATATAGACGTATCATATCATGCTTATAATTAAATGTAAATATTTTACATTTAAAATACCCTAATWTATTTTGAAAGGACTGTTTGTTTTGAAAAGAAATCGAGAATATATTGCTTTGCGAAATTCCATTTTGGTAGGTTGGTTGCTCACAATTATTGTTATGGGTCTATCTATCTATTTTTCTTCTATTGTGTATTTACTAATTGGATGTTTCATTCTGTCGCTTAAATATGGATTAGTGGGTACCGTAAAGAATGTGGAAAAGCGTTTACCTACCTGGGCTAATTTTGGTGTTATTGAAAAACCAGTAAATCGAAGAGTGACAAGACCGTTTCAATTTCGGGGTGGGCTCCTTGTTTCATTAGCGTTAGGATTTGTAGAGATGGTGATAAAAGGCTTATGTATCTCATATTTTATTTTAGGATTAGAAACGTATRTATATCGTTTGATACGCAAAAACGCAAGAGTGTGAAAAGGAGGTTTTTATTATGAAAGTATTGATATTCGAATTAATTCTCATTGCGATTCTGATTCCATTGAATATTGTTGTAAAAAAACATGTACCTAAATGGAAAGGGAAAGCTGGAGAAAAACTGGTGAAACGTATATTAAGTAAATTAAATCCTGAAAGCTATTATGTGTTACATGATGTGACGGTTCATACGGAGTATGGTGATACAACGCAAATTGACCATATTGTTATCGCGGAAACAGGTGTATTTGTCATAGAGACGAAGAACTACGAGGGCTGGATCTATGGAGATGAGAAGGCGGCRAGATGGACACAAGGTATTTTTAGAAAGAAACACTCTTTTCAAAATCCATTTCGACAAAACTATAAACATACGAAAGCAATTGAATGGATTATGGAGCAACAGCTGCCGTGTATCTCTATTGCTGCGTTTCATCCAAAATGCAGTCTAAAAAGAGTACATGTTCACTCTAAAGATAAACATGTCCTATATTATAACRATCTAMAAAAATGTATTGAATCMTATAMTGAYGTGMAACTAACAAAWGATGAGGTCMAGCATATCTAYCAAACWATATTRCGAGCRAAYATTACSGATAAGGATATWRARAAGAAACATGTGAAGTATTTACARAATAAGTTCGCAAAACAATAAGAAATGGAGAAAGAGACATGTTATATGTAATAGGGTTTTTAGTAATCTCCATAGTAGCTATTCGTCTTAACATGAAGTATTACAAGCTTAGAGGGAATCCGAGGGATTTTGTAATGAAAAAAAAAGAGTAGAAGGTTTCTGATAAAATGTTTTAAAGTCCATTTCAATTGAAATGGACTTTAGTATTCGCATAAGGGGATACCACCACATCGCTATCAAGCTAAGAAATGTAAATACCCCATGCCCATCAAGCTAAGATTATATAAGTTTAATTTCACATGAGATTTTTTCTTTTTTCTAAAGATCCAGTGTAAGTTCTTTAAAGATTTGCATACCAAATAAACCCTAACGAGTTTCAATTTTTTTTATTAAGCCGCATAATCGCGGGACATAGAATAATTATATACGACACCTAAGATATCAAAGACTGTTTTCTTCTCATATCTATGAGATTTCCGTCCATTTCTCTGTAGAAGATTGAATAGACGAAGTAATATTTTTGATAACTCTTCAGTGTCTTTTTGTAGAGCTTGATAAAGAAGTGGAAAATAATCTTTGATGATATATACGGCTTTATATTCACTCAACTCTCGTTTCTTCTTGGTGAGGAGTAATTGGCGCATTTGAAACATAGTGGAGGAACAAAGAAGAATACTAATTAACTGTCCATATAAATGACACTCTAGTCGTTCTAATTTTACAGAATTACAATGATGAATACGAAAAAACGATTTCCATGTTTTAAAGATTAGTTCAATCTGCCACCGTAAGGAGTAAAAATCGTATACTTGTTCTTTTGGTAGATATTCCGAAGGGATATTTGTAATGTAAAAGTTAATTGCACTAAGCCGTT
>NZ_JBFTMA010000184.1:0-6879 GCF_056396725.1 Bacillus sp. 05T31 | reverse complement strand
CGTGGCTTCGGATTCATACGCTCAATTCTGTTTCTAACTTTCTTGAGCATCGCAAGCGAATAGCCACCGAATACATAGGACGCGCTCGTTTCAAGAACATCAATATATTTGGGTAGTGACACAAAAGCGTCAACGTTTGTTTCCACGATTAATTTGTTTGTCAAATCTATATTTTGTAGAACTTTTTGAAATTGAAAATTACTTTTTTCAAATAAGTTAATCATTTTCGGATTAATCTCTTTAATCGTTTCTTTATCGTAAAAATAAGATGGATAAGGAGACGTCTCGTACAAGTTCGCGGTAATAATAATACCATCATCGATAGTTGCCTCGTATCCACAGGTACAAGTTAAACTCCCCGTGTGAATGTAGACTTTTTTAATCGTTACATCCTTCATTTCAAGTGGAATGTGGCACTTCGGACAATAGAGCAGATTTACAAAGTCAAGCGGGATTCCTGTAATATTCTCTTCTTTTGTTGAAGGTGAGCTTGTTTGAACTGCTTTTTCAATCAATTGGATAGCTTTTGATATGTCTTCTTTTTTCTTAGTCAGCTCATTCTTTTTATCATTGAGCAAGTTGTTGTAGTAGTCGATATCCTCATGGTCCGAGAAGTTTGTGACACGCCGATACGATAAAATTTGTTGGATTTCTATCAATGAAAAATGAAATTTTTTCAGCTCAGTAATAAAAGCCATGTCGTCTAAACACAATTGGTTCATTTGATACTGGGTGTTTTTTTTGTCTGGTATTAATAATCCTAGTTCAATGTAATAACGTACGGTATCAGTTGTAACATGAAAAAGCTTCGCAAATGTACCAATTTTCATAGATGTCCCCTCCAATAAAAAAAGTGGTGTTACTCCACTTTTTTCGCAAAAATGAATTCAAAAACCTCTCAAATGGCTATTGACTTGGAGGAAGCTCCAAGTCATATGATAATCATAATAAGTTTGAATATTTAGAATATTTTTGACTGTATTGTAACATACATGTCACGAAAGGAGAAGGATTAGCTATGGATAAGATGGATCGAATGGATACTCTCTCACTGTGGAAAGCAACTGCGAACAGCTATGACAAAGGAAAACCTCTTGAAGGAAATGAAGAGGCGGATGTTGTCATTATTGGCGCAGGTTTCACAGGTCTTTCTTCTGCATATCATTTGCAAAAGTTAGGGAAGAGTGTCATTGTCCTTGAGCAGGAAACAATCGGATATGGCGCAAGTGGTCGTAACGGCGGGATGGTATTGCCAGGCTATAAGCCAACGATGCAGGAGCTTGCTAAGAAGTATGGTGCCGAAGAGGCGAGACAACTTAACGATCTTTCGCTGCTTAGTGTTGAACTAGTTAAAAACATCATCGATGAGCATCAAATCAACTGTAACTTTAGAAAGACAGGTCACATTGTGGCGGCTTACAAAGCCAAGCATTTTGAAGGATTGAAACTTGAAAGTGAATACTTAAACAAAAACTTTGGATATGAATGTAGCGTGCTTAATCGAAGTCAGTTGCATAAAGAAATTGATTCCCCACAATATTATGGTTGCTTAGTCGACGACTCGAGCTACTCGTTCCAACCATTGAACTATGCAATTGGTTTGGGAGAAGCAGCTAAATCGATCGGTGCAAAAATCTTTGAGCATACGAAAGCACTATCTATTGAGTACGGCCAAAACAGTGTGAAAGTTGTCACAGAAAAAGGTGCTGTTACAGCGAAAGACATTATTGTGGCTACAGATGGTTACTCTGGAAAAATCATGACTGAACTGAATAAAGGCGTACTGCCAATTTCGGCACGTATTATTGCTACTGAACAGCTTCCAGAATCGCTGGTGAATACCGTCATTCCTAATGATCGCATGGTTTTTGATACAAGCAGTTTCCTTTACTATTTCAGGCGCACACCAGATAATCGGATCGTATTTGGCGGTGGTGATATTCGTCCAAACTTAGGTGATGCTGTTTATCAAAGTGTTTACGATGCCATGGTTAAAATAATGCCAAAACTAGCAGGAAGTAAGATTGATTACCGGTGGGGTGGATTTATCGGGGTTACGATTGATACGTTCCCGGTTATTGGCAGATCCAAAGAAGGCGCATATTTCGCAACGGGTTATACGGGCCACGGCGCGTCTCTTTCGACATTGTTTGGTAATTTATTGGCACAATGGATCGTTACGGGGAGTGCAGGTGGATATCGATTTGAAAAGGAACGCCTCAAATCATTCCCGTTCTATAATCAGAAAACGATGCTGGTCAATATAGCACATATTGGTTTCAAAATGTTAGATATTATTGCGTAAAGGAGAGTTGTTATGAAAATTAACATGTTCATTGACGGGAAATGGGTAGAAGCATTATCGGGTGCTAGACGAAACATTATCAATCCTGCAACCAGTGAGGTTATCGCAACGTCAGCTCATGGATCAGAAGACGATGCGAAGGTAGCAATTAAGGCGGCTCGTAAAGCGTTTGACAGCGGAATCTGGTCGGATTTATCGGCTGAGGAAAGAGCTGACTATCTATATAAGATTGCAGATCGTCTTGAAGAGAAGACAGCTGAAATTGCACGTTTGGAAACTGCAAATAACGGTAAGGTTATTCGTGCAACAACCCATGTAGATATTCCTGTATCGATTGAATGCTTCCGCTATTATGCTGACTCGATCAAAGGTATGAAAAAGGAATCTTACACGCGTGCTGATTCTTCGGAAACGATTATTATTCATGAACCGATTGGTGTTTGTGGACTTATTGTACCTTGGAACTTCCCGCTTATGTTAGCTGTTTGGCAAATTGCTCCTGCACTTGCCACAGGGAATACAATTGTAATTAAACCTGCTGATGTCACTCCTGTAAGCGTATTCAAATTATTTGAAATTATCGAGGAGGTTGGACTTCCAGACGGAGTGGCAAACTTAGTATTGGGACCTGGCTCAAAGGTTGGGAATGAGCTTGCAGAGAGTCACGATGTTGACAAAGTTGCCTTTACCGGTGGAACAAAAACAGGTCAAAGTATTATGCGCGCAGCTGCGGGCAATATGAAAAAAGTCACACTTGAATTAGGCGGGAAATCTCCACTTATTGTGTTTGACGATGTGGATTTTGAAACGGCAGTCGATAATGCGATGTTTGGTATTTTCCACAACGCTGGGCAAGTTTGTTCAGCTGCATCCCGTTTGCTTGTACAAGAGACCATTTACGATAAGTTTGTTGAAAGATTGGCCGAGCGTGCGAACAAAATTGTAGTTGGAAACGGAGAAAGCGAGAATATCGAAATGGGAGCTCTCACAACCGAGTCTCATATGAATGACGTTTTACATTATATAAAGAGTGGAATTGAAGAAGGTGCAAAATTAGTTTGTGGTGGTAAACGTTTAACAGAAAATGGGCTTGATCGAGGGTTTTTCATCGCACCAACAATCTTTGCTGATGTAAATGCAGATATGCGTATTGTTAAGGAAGAGATTTTTGGCCCAGTCCTTGTTGTCCAGAAATTTAAAGATGAGGAAGATGCCATCCAAAAAGCGAATGATTCCATTTATGGATTAGCCGGTGCTGTATTTACTGAAGATATGGACCGAGCAAAACGTGTCATTGGTAAATTGCGTGCAGGAATTACTTGGATTAATAGTTATCATCTTGCCTATGTTGAAGGTCCTTGGGGCGGATATAAGCAAAGTGGAATCGGTAGAGCGTTAGGTGTTGCCGGACTGGAGCACTTTATGGAAACGAAGCAAATCAATATCCACCAGCATGCAAATCCGGTAGGGTGGTATGCGAATTAATTGAGCTTAATTTGCTATATAAATTAATTATAAGGGGATATGCTCATGAAAAAAGTGGACAACCGTCCGTCGTTGAAAATAGAGCAACCAGAAGTAATGAATAAGCGGGTGTCTGATTCAGTGCTGGGAACCAAAAGTATTCCGTTACTATATTTACGGTTTGCTTTGGCAGGAATTATGGCTAACGTAATTCTAGGAGTTGTATCGGTTGTCGATGGTTATTTCGTCAGTGGCTTTCAGGAGCTGGAAATCGAAGGGATCGGAATTGGATTTACGGTCATGGTTATTACCCGTATGATTGGTGTTCTTTTGGGTGTGGGAGCCGGAGCGGTCATTTCACTTCGACTTGGAAAAGGGAAGATCGAAGAAGCTAGAAGTATTATGGGACAAACTTTATGGTTTACTCTTTTCCTTTCTACTTTGATAGCTGTACTTGGATTGGTCTTTGAAAATGAAATTATGATTTTATTCGGAGCAAGTGATGAAGCGCTCCCGTATGCGGTGCAATATAGCCGACTGCTATGGATTTCGTTGCCATTAACGATATTGGCCGTTGTATTAAGTATTTTAACTAATATTGATGAAAAACCTGGATTATCAATGAACAGTTGGCTAGTCGCAGCAGCTGTTGCTGGGATTACAGAGTGGATTATGGTAACGAAGTATGACATGGGGATGATGGGTTCTTCATGGGCCAATACGATTTCGCAATCGATCCCTGTTCTCCTAATCTTTTATTTCTGGTTTGGTAAAACAAAACTTAAGCCGAAAATGAAAGATATGATGATTAATCTCAAGACGATTGGTGAAGTAGCTTGGACAGGCTTTGCATCTTTCTCGAGTCAGTTTATGATGTTTTTTGCCATTATTATCTTCAACAACTTACTACAAAGCTACGGTGGTGGGCTGCACGTTGCCGCTTTCACGATTCAAAACGGTTATATTACAAATTTGCTCGCCTTAGCAGCACTCGGCGGGATGACAGGACTTCAACCGATTATTAGTTATAATTACGGTGCGGGAAACCTTGATCGTGTTAAGCAAGCAATTAAGATGGGGCTCATTTTTACAGTTTCCTTCTTTGTGATTGTGACAGCCATACTAATCATTTTTGCAGATCCAGTAGTGTCATTTTTCTCCGGTGGTAATCCTGAATTGCARAAACTGGGCATTTGGACGACAGTTGTATTCAATTSTTTGTTTAYGCTTARTGCAGTTAGCYTGCTTATCTCCGGTTATTTCGAATCRCAAGAGAGAAAYTGGWYCGCAACGTTTATTAATGTTAGCAAAATGCTGTTGTTCTTGTTCCCATTTCTATTTATTTTCCCGAAATTCTGGGGTGTGGAAGGTGTATGGTACGCAGGTCCTGCTGCAGAAATTCCAGGCGTTCTCATTGCCATATACTTTATGAGAAAAGAGTTCAAACGTTTAAAGGTTACCAATGTTAATACAGATACCAATGTTAAAACAGTAGATTTATAGGAACGTATTCCGTCAAAATTACTAATAAGAGAGAGGGTTATCATCATGTTTTTTGCGAAAAAACTTACAGCAGAAGAAGCAGAGCAACTAGGTGCCTACACATGGGAACCATGGATAGGCGAACCGAATAAAGGAACGTGGCATGTAGAAGAGCAGGAAGTTTTCTATGTGACAGACGGTGAAGTGTTTATTACTGTTGATGGAAAAAGGCATCATCTTACAAAGGACTGGATTGTTTCCTTGGCTAAGGACCTTGTTTGTGAATGGGATTGTCCAGTATTTTTGAAAAAGAATTATAAGATGAACCATGAGATTAATCTGAAATAATGTGAACTGTGGTGGAGTGGACAAATGCTGAGCAGATGACTGCTCCTGCGTATGCAATGGATAAAATTAAGATTAGTAATGTTGAAGAAATGTATTGTAAATAAGTTTACATACCGTCAAATGAATGCGCTTTCTTTTGTGAGTGTAATAAATACATAGGACGGTTATTTTAAAATAGGAGGTTTCACCATGGTAGTAACGAAAAATGTACAAACGTTGAAAAATTATATTGGCGGACAATGGATAGAATCCACAAGTAAACAAGTTGAAGAGGTACCAAATCCAGCTACAGGAGAGATTATTGCCCATGTGCCGCTTTCGACTAAAGAAGATGTAGATAGAGCTGTAGCAACTGCTAAAGAAGCATTCAAAACATGGAGAAAGATCGCTGTTCCTCGGCGTGCTCGGATTCTCTTTCGCTATCAACAGCTATTGATTGAAAACTGGGAAGAGTTAGCTAAACTCGTAACCTTGGAAAACGGAAAAAGTTATAAAGAAGCATATGGTGAAGTGCAGCGGGGGATTGAATGTGTTGAATTTGCCGCAGGTGCACCCACTTTAATGATGGGAGAGCAACTTCCTGATATTGCTACTGGTGTTGAATCAGGGATGTATCGTTACCCAATCGGAGTAATCGCTGGAATAACGCCATTTAACTTTCCAATGATGGTGCCATGCTGGATGTTTCCACTTGCGATTGCATGCGGAAATACGTTTGTATTAAAACCATCTGAAAGAACACCGCTATTGGCTAATCGCATAGCTGAACTATTTAAAGAAGCAGGTCTTCCAGATGGCGTGCTAAATATTGTGCATGGTGCACATGACGTCGTTAACGGCATTCTTGACAATGAGGATGTGAAAGCTGTATCTTTCGTTGGTTCTCAACCTGTGGCTGAGTATATATAAAACAGCAGCAGCTAACGGTAAACGTGTACAAGCTCTTGCAGGGGCAAAAAATCATTCGATCGTATTAAAAGATGCGGACATTAGTTCTACAGTGAAAGAAATTACAAGTGCTGCTTTCGGTTCAGCTGGTGAACGATGCATGGCTGCGGCTGTTGTTGTCGTGGAAGAAGACGTTGCAGATGAACTCGTTAATAGACTGCTTCAAGAGGCTAATGCTATTACTATTGGTAATGGATTGGAAGAAGGTGTTTTCCTTGGTCCCGTTATTCGTGAAGGACATAAAGAGCGGACACTCGGATACATTCAATCCGGTGTAGAACAGGGAGCGACACTTATTCGTGACGGACGTGAAGACGATGCAGCAAACAACC
>NZ_JBFTMA010000183.1:0-6894 GCF_056396725.1 Bacillus sp. 05T31 | reverse complement strand
GTTTACGCTGGCGTAAACTTAGACGGTACATTCAACTCTTATCCAGAAGCTGCGGAATACCTTGATGAAGAAGGTTTCTCACGCAAATAATACGTTCCTTACTACTAAAGAGGGCCGTCCCAGTTTTTYTGGGGATGGCCCTCTTTTTATTAATAGGTAGGCTATCATTGTCTTATTTTGTAGTTAAGCCGATATCCTTTGTCGAAACGTCGATATATGTAGAGTTGTGTTCGATATAATTTCATGCACTGTTGCAATTTAACCCAATAAGAACATAAATCCATTTCGAAATTAGGCTTTTTGGGCAGTCCCATCCMTAAAWTTATGGMATCAAAACTTCTTATTYTCACTATCCCCTATAAAAATYTGAATTTGACAACTATAAGACTCAGTATTAAAAAAATCATTAACTAACTCTACTTCAATAAAACTCGCCACTTCTATATTATTTTCTTTTATATATTTAATTATAGTATTTCGACGTTCTTCTTCATTTTCTTTACTATACGCTAATGTTACATATTTCCCGCCCSGTAATACTTTTATATTTKGCATCTCTTCCATATGTACATGATCTTGTACTTTATTAAAAACATACTTTGGTTCTACATCCCACTTTTCATTGACATTATATAGAATACCCATTTCCATTGACATCTTATCTTCATACTCTTGAATGATTTTCTCTAAATTAGAATAATACAGTAACTCTTGTAAACTCCCCACTTCTTTGCATGGCGCTACAATCACATTCCGCTGCTCAAAGAACTGAATACACACTTCATCACCTTTTAATATTTCCTGTGAACTCCCTACTTTCTCATTTAACCCATCAATCGTTTCCATTACCTCTTTCATTTTCTTTATATGCTCTTCCGCTTCCTCTCTCTTTAATTGTAAAAATTGCAGCAATTTATCCATATCACATTCCTTAAAAATCTCTTGAAGTTCTACTATACTGGTATTCAACTCTCTACAGCTTTTTATAATATCAATGTGAATGAATTGATCTATAGAATAATATCTATATCCTGTTGATTCATCAACATGTTTTGGAATAAGAATCCCCATCTTATGATAGTACCTTAACGCTTTTATCGTAATATCCTTTATTTTTGCAACTTCTCCAATAGAAAATAATGTTTTCACCTGAATCTCTTCCTTTTTATTTTTTCGCATGCAACTATTGACTCTCCCCTTAGAGGAGACATTACTATTTATAATAAGTCATTTACATTAATAAAGGGAGTATACGATTATGAACACAGTAAAATATAGAAATCTTGTCAAAGAAGACTATGAGCCTATAAAACATTTAATTGGTGAGGCATTTGGATTTAATGAATTCATTACAGATAAAAAATTTTTAAATTCAATATTAAACTTCTACCTACACAGTTGCATTTTAGGAAGCTCCTTTAGTAAGGTAGCTGAAAACGATAATAAAATTATCGGTGTCATTTTAGGCGATTCCGAAAAAGATAAAAACCGTTTAAAGAGATTCCATAATAATGTTAGCTTTGCCTTTAACACGCTGAAACTATTCATGACGAATAAAGAGAATAGAGAGTTTTTAAAAGCATTTATAAAAGTTCAAAAAACATATAAAGAACTAATTCAAGGAAAAGAAGATCATTTTCAAGGCTGTATACAATTATTCATCGTATCCGAAGAATCTAGAGGTCTTGGAGTTGGGAAATCTTTATTAAATCATTTATTCCAATACATGACAAAAGAAGAAGTGACATCTTTATATTTATATACAGATAATGAATGCAACTATGAATTTTATGACAGACAAAACTTCCAACGTATACAAGAAAAAGCAGTTAATTTTGGACCAAAAGAAGAAGATTTCAACGTATTTTTGTACCGCTATAACTTTAACTAATAGTAACATTTACACTTCAATGCTCTTTGCTAATTAGCAAAGAGCTATATTAAGTATGATATCACTCGCGAGTGGTTGTCAAAAAATCATACTAGCTTAAATCCTCCAGCCAAACTCTTCTACTACTATTGTTTCAGTTCGATTAGCGTGAAAAAGAGGAAGCTGTGTAACAACTTCAATTTAAAAAGGAGCACACAACATGGAATGGATTCACGAATTATTTCAGCAATATGGGTATTATGTCGTACTTGTCGGATTACTATTAGAATATATTGCTCTACCGTTTCCAGGAGAGCCAACATTAGCCTATGCAGGATTTTTATCACATCAAGGTGATTTGAGTTTACCAATTTTAATTGTTTTATCCTTTATCGGGACAAGCGTAGGTATGACATTCCAATACTTTTTAGGAAATAAACTTGGCATGCCTTTCATTCAGAAATACGGGAAATATGTATTTTTAACAGAACGAAAAATTAATTTAACGAAAATGTGGTTTGATAAATACGGATATTTTCTAATCTTTATCGCCTTTTTCATTCCAGGCGTCCGCCACTTTACAGGATACTTTGCAGGAATTATCAACTTACCGTTTCGCCGCTTTGCGATGACAATTTATTCAGGTGCCCTATTTTGGGTATCCTTCTTCCTAATCGGTGGTTACTGGTTAGGGGAAAACTTAGAAGATATATTCATCGTACTTGAACAACACATTTGGAAAATTATCTTCGGTATTATTATCATTACGCTAATCACCCGATTTCGCAAAAAAATAAAACATGTGATTTTAAAAGGTATAAATTAAATCTTTCATCAACAAACTTATATGCGTACAAGAATAATAAAAAGCGGGGACACATAGTCTCCACTTTTTATATACAGCCCGTTCTCAAACTAAAAACACAAGAGCTTGACACTATTTCCTTATTAAGAAAGATAGTCTTATTTGTAAAGATAGCTCCCTATTTTTTCGCGCCTTTCAACGACTCTCTCAACACAAATTTTTGTAATTTTCCGCTCGCATTACGAGGAAGTTCATCTACAAATAAGTAATGACGCGGACGTTTATAATCTGCTAATTCATCACTTTCTTTACAATACGTTTCTAAATCGACTTCTGAAATATTTTCATCTTTCTTTACAACGACCGCAACGACACGCTCTCCCCACAGTTCATCTGGCTCACCAAGTACTGCAACATCTAATACACCAGGGTGACTATGAAGGAAATCTTCAATTTCGCGAGGATAAATATTTACRCCACCGCTAATTACCATATCRTCAACGCGATCTGCAACGAATAAATARCCGTCTTTATCGAAGTATCCTAAATCACCAGAATGATACCATCCTTTATACATCGATTTTGCATTTGCTTCTTCTCGGTTATGATATCCAGCCATCATAGTTGGGCCGCGCAAAATAATTTCTCCTACTTCATAAGGAGGCAACATATCATCTGGCTCTGCTGGTGCATCTTCGTTCGGTTTCACAATTCGAATTTCATGGCTAAAGCATGGTGTTCCTGCTGAGCCAGCTTTCGTAATCTGATCCTCTTCTACAAGAAACGCAACTACTGGTCCCATTTCTGTCATTCCGTAAATTTGAACAAGATCAATATAAAGGCGTTCTTTGCATTCCTTCACTAACGCTGGAGCCATCGCAGCCCCGCCATATACACCAATCTTCATCGAAGTTAAATCATACTTAGTTAAATCTTTTTGCAGTAACATATTCCACATCGTCGGTGCAGCAAAAAACGTCGTAATCTTCTCTTCTTGAATCGTATGTAATACTCTATCCGTATCAAAATGGTGCAAAATAACATTCTTTCCACCAACTTGAATACGCGGTATGATTCCAGCGTTTAACTCGCCGCAATGATATAAAGGTGCTACCACAAGCCCGGCGCTATCCCTGTTATATTTTATGAAATACGTACAAATCATACTATGCTCAGCCATATCACGRTGGCGATGTAGTACACCTTTCGGATGACCMGTCGTACCGCTCGTATAAAGCATAGAACAAWAATCCATTTCATCKACTACAATATCTACTTTTTCAGCTGATGCTTCATTTACTTTTTCATGGTAAGAACTAGCATAGGAAGGTGCATCGTCTTCYACRTACCAAAAAGACGAATTTGGAAAATCTCGTTCAATCATAGCAACTGTTGATTCGACTGCTTTTTCAAAGAYAACTACTTTCGAGGCTGCATCTTGTAGGATATACGATAATTCTTTTGCTTTTAAGCGGAAATTAATTGGATTGAAGATCGCGCCAATTTTCGCACAGGCTAAGTAAACGTTTACAAATTCACGACAGTTATATAGGTAAACAGATACACAATCTCCCTTTCTTACTCCTTCTTTCAATAGAGCTTGCGCCGTTTTATTTATTTGCTCATCCCACTGTTTATATGTCCAACGAATATTTTTTTCTGGTTCTACTAACGCCTCTTTATTCGGATACTTGCCAACTGCCAAATCAAAAATTCTCCCTATCGTCATGTACATGCCAACAATTTCCCCCTTTTCTCTTTCATAAATCTATCATTTCGTCTATAAGTAGACATTGTCCTCTAATAATATGACTAATTTTTCTGATTATTATCGACATAGTTTTACAAATGGACCGTTTGATGGTAAATGAAATTATATCGGCGATTTTTGAATATATCGACTTACCGACAAAAACTGACAATATAAAAAGAGGCTGTTCCAAATCGGAACAACCCCCTTCTTCTTACACGAATAGCTCTTCTAAAATTTTCAGTTTATCTTCTGTATATTTCACGAAGCCATCGTTATATGATTTTGGATCTTTCGGATTCGCAAAGTGTGTAATTGCTCCTGTTTGTGGGTGAACAAATTTACTTGATGCCCCGCAACCAAGTCCGATAATCGATTGTACTTCTTCCATAATAACAATATTGTAGATACTTTCTTGCGTCGGTATTGCATACCCAACGTTTTCTAAGTTACCTAAAATATTCTTTTGACGATATAAATAGTATGGTACGTAATTATGGTTCTTCGTCCACTCTTCCGCCTCATGCATCATCGCAGTAATTTCTTCGCGACCTGCTACTTTATATTTACGTTTGTTTTGCGTCATTTCAGAAGCACGTTTAAATGATAACGTATGAACTGTTAACGATTCTGGCATTAACTTTTCTGTTTCATCTAACGTGTGCTTGAAGATGTCTAATCCTTCACCAGGAAGACCAATAATTAAATCCATATTAATATTGTTCATTCCCATTTCACGTGCTAAATGATACTTCTCAATCGTTTCTTCTACAGTGTGATGACGTCCAATTGCCTTTAGTGTTTCTTGGTGGTATGACTGCGGATTAATACTAATACGGTCAATATTCCATTTATTTAACACTTCTAGCTTTGCTGGTGTGATCGTATCTGGGCGACCTGCCTCAACTGTTACTTCACGTACATCTTTCACATCAGGGAAAGCTTGGTACATTTCTTCATACAACATATCCATCTCTTCTGCTGTAATACTCGTCGGTGTACCGCCGCCGTAATAAATCGTCGTAACTGTAACACCTTTTTCTTTTAAAAACTTACCAATTTCACGAACTTCATAATGTAACCCGCCTAAGAACGAATCAACTGATCCTTGGCGTCCGTTAATTGCATAAGCCGGGAACGTACAGTACGCACATTTTGTAGGACAAAACGGAATACCGATGTAAATACTTACTTCTTCTTTCAAGCGGTATAAATCCGGAACAACCGCTAATTGGCAATCAACAATACGCTGAAGAAGTTCAATTTTCTCTTCATGAATTAAATAACTTTCACGAAGTTCTTTATGCGCTTCTTCTTTTGACATACCATTTTGAAGCAGTTTGTGAAGAAGTTTCGTTGGGCGTACCCCAGTTAATATTCCCCAGCTCTGTTCAAGTCCAGTTAGCTGTTGAAGTACAGAAAGATATACGTAAGAAACAACATGTTTCACTTGCTTCATACGTTCTTTTTCTTCTGTGAAAGCAGATAAATCTTTTGCGAATGTTTCTTCATATACATTTCCGGTTGCAACATCTGTTAAACGAGCTGATGCTGTCACATTACCTTCTATCTGTATATCAACGATAAGATTTGCTTCTTCTTTCTCAAACCCTATCGTGCTCTCTTCAAAAAATAAACCGCCAATATTTTGTAGCGGACGTAAAAAACGATCATCTTGTAACGTTTTAATTGAAATTAACAACATTATCACCTTTTCATTTGCAAACTCTCTTTAGTTTACTTGAAGGGCGTTTGAAGGTCAATACAGAAGGTTTTACCTTATCCTCTTATACTTTCCCATTATTCCGAAATTCACAATATTTATTTTTGTAAATATTGTTCTAGATGTATAGACACCTTACTTTACTCTTGTTAAAATCTATGTGTAATCAAGTATTAGAACTTGGTAATAAATAAAAATGTATAAAGGAGGAATATTAACACGATATACAAACTCTAACGTGTTAAAAACAATTATGAAAAAAAACTTTTACAATATTTTGAGCCTCTCTCTTGCCGTACAAACTTTTATAGCACCTACTTATTCATTCGCAGAGAGTGCAGAAAAATCCGTGGAAATATATACCGATGAACAAGCTTTAAAAAGTATTGAAGAACATGCCAAACAGCATAGAGATCATGAAGAGACTAATATTGAAATTGCTGGTGAATACCTTCTTTACGTATTAAATAAAATCCCATCATACGGATCAAGCGATTAAAAAAACAAAACAAATGTAGAAATTACAGAACAAGTAGTAATGGCGACAAAGAAAAAAGGAAATGCATACTACATACAAACTACATCTGGATCTGGATGGCTACATAACATCGATAATAGTTTAGAAGTACAAGAGATTCATAAACTCTCTAATCAAAAATTAATCGTGAAAGAAGAAGCTTCCATACATTCATTCCCTTTCCAGTCGTTTAAAGAAGAGAGTAAACTACAGCCACAAGTAATTACTC
>NZ_JBFTMA010000182.1:0-6922 GCF_056396725.1 Bacillus sp. 05T31 | reverse complement strand
GGGTATGTCTTGTGGACATTGTGTAAATTCTATTGAAGGAAGTGTAAAAGAATTAAACGGTGTTGAACAAGTGAAAGTTCAATTAGCAGAAGGAATTGTTGAAGTTACTATTAATCCATCAATCGTCACTTTAAAAGAAATTGTTGTTGCAATCGAAGATCAAGGATACGATGTCCAATAATAATTTTTAAATATAGAAGTAAATCGTACTTTATATGGAGTACGATTTATTTTGCTAAAAATTATACCTCATGAGGGTATATAGAGGTGAGAGGAATGAATGAACAAAAAGAGGCCAATCTTCAAATATCAGGAATGACATGTGCAGCATGTGCAAATAGAATTGAAAAGGGTCTTAAAAAAGTTGAAGGTGTTCAAGATGCAAATGTGAATTTTGCACTTGAAAAAACAAAAATTGTGTACGATCCAACTCAAACAAATCCGCAAGAATTTAAAGAAAAAGTTGAATCGTTAGGATATGGGGTTGTAAGTGATAAAGCTGAGTTTACCGTATCGGGAATGACGTGTGCTGCATGTGCGAATAGGGTGGAAAAACGTTTAAATAAGTTAGATGGTGTGAGTAAGGCAACAGTAAATTTCGCTTTAGAATCAGCTACTGTAGAATTTAATCCTGATGAAGTTAATGTTAATGAAATGAAGAGTACGATTACAAAATTAGGATATAAACTAGAAGTCAAATCAGATGAGAAAGATGCATCAACAGATCATCGATTACAAGAAATTGAGCGACAAAAGAAGAAATTTATCATTTCGTTTATTTTATCATTCCCTTTATTGTGGGCAATGGTGAGTCATTTCTCATTTACATCATTTATTTATTTACCTGATATGCTTATGAATCCGTGGGTGCAGCTAGCTCTTGCAACTCCTGTTCAGTTTATCATTGGAGGGCAGTTTTATATTGGGGCTTATAAAGCGTTGCGTAATAAAAGCGCCAACATGGATGTTCTCGTGGCACTCGGAACGTCTGCAGCTTATTTCTACAGTGTGTATTTAAGTATTAGGTCGATTGGTTCTTCGGAACATATGACAGATTTATATTTTGAAACGAGTGCGGTACTTATTACGTTAATTATTTTAGGTAAATTATTTGAGGCGAAAGCAAAAGGACGTTCATCAGAAGCTATTAAAAAATTGATGGGATTACAGGCGAAAACTGCTACAGTTGTACGAGATGGAACAGAAATGAAAATTTTAATAGAAGAAGTGGTAGCTGGTGATGTTGTCTATGTTAAACCTGGGGAAAAAATCCCAGTAGATGGAGAAATTGTAGAAGGAAAATCAGCGATAGATGAATCGATGTTAACAGGCGAGAGTATTCCAGTTGATAAAACAATTGGGGATGTAGTAATCGGTTCTACAATGAATAAAAATGGATTTTTAAAAGTTAAGGCAACTAAGGTAGGAAGAGACACTGCGTTAGCTCAAATTATTAAAGTAGTGGAAGAGGCTCAAGGTTCGAAAGCTCCTATTCAAAGGGTAGCTGATCAAATTTCAGGTATTTTCGTACCTGTTGTAGTTGTGATTGCTATAATCACATTTGCGGTATGGATGATATTTGTTACACCTGGTGATTTTGGAGGAGCACTTGAGAAAATGATAGCAGTGCTTGTTATCGCTTGTCCATGTGCATTAGGTCTTGCAACACCTACATCTATTATGGCGGGCTCAGGAAGATCAGCTGAATAYGGYATTTTATTTAAAGGTGGAGAGCATTTAGAAGCAACCCATCGATTAGATACGATTATTTTAGATAAAACGGGTACAGTGACAAATGGAAAACCGGTATTAACTGATATAATTGTAGCAGATGGATTTGAAGAGAAGGAAATATTAAAATTAGTCGGTGCAGCAGAAAGAAATTCTGAACATCCACTTGCAGAAGCAATTGTAGAAGGAATTAAAGAAAAGGACATTGATATCCCAAGTTCAGAAACGTTTGAAGCAATTCCGGGATTTGGTATTGAATCGGTTGTAGAAGGGAAACAATTATTAATTGGTACACGTCGATTAATGAAGAAATTCGATATTGATATTGAAGAAGTTTCTAAATCGATGGAAGCGCTAGAACGAGAAGGAAAAACAGCAATGCTTATTGCGATTAATAAAGAATATGCTGGTATAGTGGCTGTTGCGGATACTGTAAAAGATACTTCAAAAGCAGCTATCGCAAGACTTAAGAAAATGGGTCTAGACGTTGTTATGATTACAGGAGATAATACACAAACTGCTCAGGCAATCGCTAAGCAAGTTGGTATTAATCACGTAATTGCAGAAGTATTACCAGAAGGAAAAGCAGAAGAAGTGAAAAAACTGCAAGCGCAAGGTAAGAAAGTAGCAATGGTTGGAGATGGAATAAATGATGCTCCTGCACTGGCTACGGCGGATATCGGTATGGCAATTGGAACCGGAACGGATGTAGCGATGGAAGCGGCAGATATTACGTTAATCCGTGGTGATTTAAATAGTATTGCTGATGCAATTTTTATGAGTAAAATGACGATTAGAAATATTAAGCAAAATCTATTCTGGGCGTTAGCTTATAACGGCCTAGGAATTCCAATTGCGGCGCTCGGTTTCTTAGCACCTTGGGTTGCAGGTGCAGCAATGGCATTTAGCTCTGTATCAGTCGTATTAAATGCATTAAGATTACAAAGAGTTAAATTGAAATCTTAAACACTTTCAGCTATAAAGCGAATTTAATATGCTTTTTTACAATAAACAATACTTTGTATAAGTATTGTTTATTGTTCGTTTAGAAGGAAAAGTCGATATAATATAGAAAGAGCAGAAGTAGAATCATATATAGTGGAAGAAACTGCTTCGAAAATAAACACGAAATAATTATCCGGATAACCGAAATAAAAGAGTTAGTTTGATAAGGAGTTTTACATATGTTTAAAGATATTAAAATTAGAACATTCCAGAAGGAGGATTTAGAGCAAGTATTACAATTGTTCTATGAAACGGTTCATACGGTGAATGCAAAAGATTATAACGAGTTACAGCTACAGGCGTGGGCCCCAGAGCGACTAGATAGAGAGAGATGGCTACAGTCTTTAGAAAAGAATATTTGTTACGTTGCTGATTATAAAGGTGTGATAGTGGGATTTGGGGATTATAATGATGATCATTACGTAGATCGCTTATTTACGCATAAAGATTATCAAGGAAAAAGGATAGCATCATACATACTACAGAAGTTAGAAAAAGAAGCAGTGAACTTGCAGCATAGGGATATATATACAGAGGCGAGTATTACAGCAAAACCTTTCTTTGAAAGCAAAGGTTTTATTTGCATAAAGGAACAAAATAAGCAGCATAATGGTCAGATTTTTATTAATTATGTCATGAAAAAAATAGCCTTCTCATAAATGAGAAGGCTATTTTTCATTATTTTACAGCTTCTTTTAGTTCTTTACCAGCTTTAAAAGCAGGTACTTTAGAAGCTGCGATTTGCATTTCTTCACCCGTTTGTGGGTTACGGCCTGTACGAGCAGCTCTTTCACGAACTTCGAATGTACCGAATCCGATAAGTTGTACTTTTTCGCCAGCAGCTAAAGAGTTAGTGATTGATTCTACTACAGTTTGTAAAACTACAGTAGCTTCTTTTTGAGAAATCTCAGCGTTTTGTGCTACGTTTTTAATTAATTCTGTCTTATTCATGTTTTTCACCTCATATGTAAATAATGCTATTTAAGTTGTTATTATAACGTATAAAACATTCGAGAACAAGTGTACGTACATATATTCGCAAAAAAAATGAAATTTGTAATATTTTTTAGGACCAATTTATAGACATTCAATTTAAGCGGATACAGATTTTTTCTTTAATGCAGTTTGCTCTTTATTGGAAGGTAGTTTCTTATTATAAGATATGAAATAAGGTAATGCTACAAATAACATACCCCCTACTAAGTTTCCGAAGAAAACAAAAATGAAGTTTGGAAAATATTCAACCCAAGTTAAATGACCAGAAAAAATTGCAGCTGGGATGACAAACATATTGGCTACAACGTGTTGAAATCCAATCGCAACAAAAGTCATAACAGGGAACCAAATACCGACAATCTTTCCGATAAATTCTTTACTTCCCATACTGAGCCAAACAGCTAAACAAACGAGCCAATTACACCCGATTGCAGAAATGAAGGCTTGCAGTGGTGTATCTTGTAGTTTAGCTTGTGCAATAGTAACTGTTTTTGCTAAAAAAGCTCCCTCCGTTAAGCCGACGATATGACCAAAAAAATAAGCGGCGAATATAGCACCTATGAAGTTGCTAAACGTAACAATAACTAAATTTCGTATGAAGTGAAATAAGTCGATTTTTTTGTGAAGCCATGCCATTGAAACGGTCATCATGTTGCCAGTTACTAATTCACCGCCTGCAAGGATAACGAGTATAAGACCGATAGGGAATACGGCAGCACCTAAAAAGCTAGTAAATGATCCCCAAGATTTTGGCATTGTTCCGATAACATGGATATCAAGTAAATATCCTAATGCTATGAAAGCACCACCAAAAAAACCGAGAATTAGCATAGGGAGCAATGATAAATGAGCTTTTTTTCTTCCAGAATTAGCAGCAAGTTCCGTAATTTCTTCTGGTGTAAATACAGACATGAATAACCTCTCCTTAATAGAATGATAGAATGAATAGAAGAAACATTTTAAAGAATCTATGTATGATAAAAATATGATATGATTTCTGTATAAATTTGTCAAAGTGAGTGGAGCTGAAATTGGATATAACGAACATTGTTCATGTTGTCACATTAATGTAACAATAAGGATTTAAAGTGATTTTAGAGGTGAAAACATGAATACGCATCATGTAAAAAAAGAACGAAAAAAATCAATCGTAAAGATATTTATTATTAGTTTCATAAGTATATTAATGATACCAGTAAGTTTGTATTTCTATGCGACTGAAATAGAAAGAAGACTAGTAACAGTTACGTGGAATGAAATAGAAGCTCCTACAATTCCTAAAGAGTTTAATAATAAAAAAATATTGCAGTTCTCAGATTTACATTTAGGACCAGATTTTACATTGAAACAACTAGAAAATTTGGTGGAGAAGATGAATGAATTACATCCAGATATAGTAGTTTTTACAGGAGATTTAATAGATAAGTTTGGATCCTATAGTGCGGAAAGAGAAGAAGCAAAGGTTATTTTGCAGAAAATTAAAGCTCCCCTAGGAAAATATGCTGTGTTTGGGAATCATGATAGAGGTGGGGGCGGTAGTTTATTTTACAAAAAGTATATAGAGGAAGCTGGTTTTTCTGTGTTAGTAAATGAAGTGCAGAAAATTAAAGGGGAAAACGGCAAGTATATTACAATATCAGGTTTGGATGATTTTTTATTAGGGAAGCCACAAATAGACTCGACTTTAAAAAACTTAAGACAACAAGATTTCAATATGCTATTRATACATGAGCCGGATGTTGTAGATAAAGTATCTCGTTATCCAGTCGATTTTCAAATGTCAGGACATAGTCACGGAGGACAAGTTCAAATTCCTTTTGTAGGTCCTTTAATTACTACAAAACTAGCTGAGAAGTATATTGAAGGAATGTATGAATTAGAAGGAACGAGTAAGCCGTTACATTTATATGTAAATCGAGGTATTGGAACGACTCGAATGCCTGTCAGGTTTTGGAGTAGACCTGAACTTTCAGTTTTTGTATTGAAGAAAAATGGTAATTAGAGTAGGACGTTTAACACTTTTGAAAAGAAGAGAACTTTTAGTAGAAAGTTCCTTTTTTATTGATTAAAACCAGAATATTGTGTACTTTTTATTTAAAGTGTTAAAAAGAAAGGGGAATTTCTATGATAGAAACATGGCATAAAGAATTGGAAAGTTTATATAACCAAATGGTTTCGTGGCGAAGAGATTTTCATCAATACCCAGAGCTATCGTTTCAAGAAATAGAAACACCGAAAAAAATAGCTGAAGTCTTAAAAAGCTTTCGTATTGATGTGAAAACGGATGTAGGCGGAAGAGGGGTAATCGGCGTAATTGAAGGTGGAAGACCTGGGAAGACGATAGCGTTACGTGCTGATTTTGATGCGCTACCTATTCAAGATGAAAAACAAGTTTCATATAAATCAAAAATTCCTGGCGTCATGCATGCTTGTGGGCATGATGGGCATACGGCAACACTTTTAGGAGTTGCGAAAGTATTAAGTGATAACCGAGATCAGATTTCTGGAAAAATAGTACTTATACATCAACATGCAGAAGAGAAAGAACCTGGCGGGGCAATTGCTATGATTGAGGACGGTTGTTTAGAAGGAGTAGATGTTGTTTTTTATTATTTTTGCAAGGAAAGACTATCAAAATATGTTCTATAGTTATTGGAGAATTCAAAGTTGTTTTTTGCATCCCAATTAATGGACCAAGACATTAGACCGCGAAATGCAGGGTAGCCACTTTGATTAGAAAGTTTATACTTTCCTCCGAAAGGAACTCCTTTAATGATATAATCTAAAGCTTTTTTCATTTCAGTTGGAGAAATATATCCACCGCTTGGAGCTGCTGGTGCTGCAGGAAGCCCAATCATTACTTGATCTGATTGTATGGAATTAATAAAACGTTGCTTAGCAACATTGTCAGGAAGTAAAACGACCCCATTTTGTCCACCTATTGAAAGAACCACTTTTTTTCCTTTACTTTTTAAATAGGAAATATCAGATTTGAACTCTGCATCTGTACCATACACAGGGGAAAATTCAACAGTGGAACGATCACCACCAGTTTCACCGAAAGATACATTTATTACATCCCATTTTGGTGAAACGTCTTTTAATTTAATAATGCCAGTACCGTTATCAAAGTTATGCCAATATCCAACGAGTAGTTTTGATCCTAAATTGTTTGCAGCTTGTGTTTGGA
>NZ_JBFTMA010000181.1:0-6972 GCF_056396725.1 Bacillus sp. 05T31 | reverse complement strand
TGTGCAACACGCTCTTTCGCTTCAGCTGGAATAGGGTATTCTGGATTTTCAGGCATATCACCAAAAGTTTGCATTACTTCTACTTTCGCATCTAACGCCTCTTTATAAAGTTGTACAGCTTCTTGCCCACTACCATCTAAAACTAAGTACGGATTAATACCTAAAATCATACGGACACCTCTTTTTTTAATTTATGAAATCGAACTTGTGTTCGTTTTTATAATATCATCGTTTTACATTTCATTCAACTATTTACTTCCCTATTTTCAAAATTATTTTGAAGGAAGCTCCATTTCTTGTTTTCTAAGTTCAATACGGCGAATTTTTCCGGAAATCGTTTTTGGTAGTTCATCTACAAATTCAATTTTGCGAGGGTATTTATATGGTGCAGTCAATTCTTTGACGTGTTGTTGGAGCACTGGAATTAATGTTTCTTCGTTCTTGTCTATATTCTCTCTTAATACGATAAATGCCTTCACGACACTTCCGCGAATTTCATCAGGGCTTGCGACAACCGCACATTCTCTTACATATGGATGTTTTACAAGYGCATCTTCGACTTCAAACGGTCCGATTGTATAACCAGAGCTAATAATAATATCATCACCGCGACCTTCAAACCAAAAATAGCCTTCTTCATCTTTTTTCGCTTTATCACCGGTAATATAATAATCACCGCGGAATTGCATCGCTGTGCGCTCATCGTCTTTATAATATTGTTTAAAGAGTGCTGGTGTTTCAATGTGAACTGCAATATCACCAACTTCTCCTACCTGTACAGGAGTTCCTTCTTCATTTACGATATCAACATGRTTTCCTGGCGTCGGTTTTCCCATTGATCCTGGTCTAATGTCCATCCCTTTCATTATYCCAACRAGYARTGTRTTTTCCGTTTGCCCATARCCGTCTCTTACYGTAATATCAAAATGCCTTTGGAACGTTTCAATAACTTCCCTGTTTAACGGCTCACCAGCTGATACAGCGCTATGTAACGCTTCTAAATTGTACTCACTTAAATTTTCTACCTTTGCCATTAATCTATACTCAGTCGGCGTACAACAAAGCACATTCACCTTATTATCGCCTAATAAATTTAAATACGTTTTTGGTTCAAACTTACCATTRTATACAAATCCTGTTGCACCTGAACCGAGAGTCGCTACAAACGGGCTCCAAATCCATTTTTGCCAACCTGGACTAGCCGTTGCCCATACAACATCTTCTTCTTCGATTCCGAGCCAGTTCGGGGCGCTTGTACGTAAATGAGCGTATGCCCATGCATGCGTATGAACAACTCCTTTTGGATTTCCTGTCGTCCCTGACGTATAAGATAAAAAGACCATATCTTCTTTATCCGTCTTCGCCATTTCTAACGTATCACTTTCCGTTTCTAATGCTGTTTTTAAATTCGTCCATCCATCTACTGAACGCTCGCTCAAAACGAATTTTTGAAGAGATTCCACCGCTTCTACGCCGTCGAATTGTCCAATATACGGTTCGTAACTTACRATWGCYTTCACTTCTCCGTGCCCAATACGGTACTCAATATCTTTTTTACGCAACATTTCTGAGCTTGGAATAACGACAAATCCTGCTTTAATCGCAGCAATATATGTCATGTAAGCTTCAATTAAGCGCGGCATCATAATAAGGAGCTTGTCCCCTTTTTGTAAGCCACTTTTTATAAAAGCGTTTCCAATTCTATTCGCACCTTGCATTAGTTCAAAATATGTAATCTCTCGTCTATTCCCTTTATCATCTTGCCAAATTAAAGCAAGCTTCTCTTTATCATTCGTATATTTCTCTATTTCCGAAACTAAATTATAAGACGGTGGCGCCAACAATTCCTCTCTCTTCATATAACATCCTCCTTTATTTCTATGCCTCTCTTATATAATAAAGAATTTTCAGTAAATTTTGAACCCTCTTCTTTTGACAATTTTTTTATATTTATGTCGAAATGACGTATGGATTTATAGCGACGATGTTTTTAACATATCTATTTACCGGCAAATAACGACGAAAACGCCAAAAAGAAAGAGCGGGAAAACCCGCTCTTTCTAAGCCATCGTATATGGGATTATTTTTGGTAACCGCCTAATTGTTGCTCAGCTAGTGAAACTAGACGTTTCGTAATTTCGCCACCAACAGATCCGTTAGCGCGAGATGTTGCATCAGCTCCAAGTTGAACACCAAACTCTTGAGCGATTTCGTATTTCATTTGGTCTAATGCTGATTCAGCACCAGGAACCGCTAATTTATTTGTGCTTCGTGTCATGTTATATCACCTCCTTGTGAGTATAGAGTGTGATAAACAACATGACTTCATGCACATTTGAATGTGGTAATTTATGGGTTTAGAAAAGTTCTTCGAATTTTTCTTCTTCAGCCACTACTTCTACTGTTTGTAATACCATTGTTTCTTTGTTCGCTACAGCATCTTCAATTAACGGCGCGAAATCGTACTTCGCTTCAAAACGATTTGCTTTCTCACGCTTCGGTTTCGTCGATGGACTTGCTGGTGTAAATACTGTACAGCAGTCTTCATATGGACGAATTGAAATATCATACGTTCCAATTTCTTTTGCAATTTTAATAATTTCTAATTTATCCATCGTAATAAGCGGACGAATAACTGGATAGTTTGTCACTTCGTTAATCGTATGCATACTATCTAATGTTTGGCTCGCTACTTGTCCAAGACTTTCACCAGTCGTAATTGCAAGTGCATTACGCTCCTCTGCAATACGCTCTGTAATACGCATCATCATACGACGCATAACTGTCATAGAATAGCTAGATGGAATTTCTTTATTAATCGTTTTTTGCACTTCAGTAAATGGAACAAGRTGAAGTGTTACACGTTTACAGTATTTCGTTAACTCTTGTGCTAAATCGATTACTTTTTGTTTCGCGCGCTCGCTTGTGAAAGGTGGACTATGGAAGTGAACTGCTTCCACAGATACGCCGCGTTTCATCGTTAAGTAAGTTGCTACCGGGCTATCGATACCACCAGAAAGAAGTACCATTACTTTTCCGCCAACGCCAACTGGTAAACCGCCAGCTCCCATGTGCTCACCACACATAATATAGCTGTAACCACTGCGAATTTCTATACGTACATTCACATCTGGATTATGAACATCTACTGTGATATCCTCTGTATTTTCTAAAATGTGCCCACCGATTTCTGGAAGTAACTCCATCGTCTTCATTGGGAAGCGCTTATCAGAACGGTGCACTGTAATTTTAAATGTTTTTACATCACCTTTTACTTGTAAGAAAGCTGCTAATGCACCTTTTTTAATATCTTCTAATTCTGATGGTACTTTCATTGCTAAGTTAAACTTATGAATACCAAATACATCTTTCAATCTTTCAGAAATTGCTTCATGGTCTTCACCATTTAACTGAATGTACATACGATCATGTGTTGCATCAATTTTAATGTTTGGGAATTTTTTTAATTTGAATTTCACATTATCTTTTAACGTACTTACAAACTTAGAACGGTTCTTTCCTTTTGTCGTCATCTCTCCATAACGAACTAAAATATATTCATATGTCATCATATTTCTTTACCTCATCACTTCATATAATTTTGGCATCGTCTCTTTAACAATACCTTCAAATTGTTTTACTTCTTCCATCGTGTTGTCTGGTGCTAGACTAATGCGAATCGCACTTGTAGCTGCGGCGTGCGGTACTCCCATTGCCACTAGTACTCTGCTCACTTCATTTGCTTTTGAAGAACAAGCAGACTTCGTCGATACATATACACCATGCTCTTCTAAAGCATGAACGACTACTTCTGGTTTTAAACCGACAAATGATACATTTAAAATGTGCGGTGCCGCATATTCAAGTGATGTATTAATCGTTACAGTTTCCATCTCTTTAAAGAAACGGACCAGCTCTGTTTGTAAATTTTGCAAATGAACTATCTTTTCTTTCACTTGTTCCATCGTCATACGAAGTGCTTTTACCATCGCTACAATACCAGGTAAATTTTCTGTACCTGAACGATACTTGAGCTCTTGTTGACCACCTGATAAGATTGGATCTAATCTTACACCATCACGTACGTAAAGAAGACCTGTCCCCTTTACGCTATGAAATTTATGTCCAGATATTGAACAAAGGTCAATATGAGAAGCGTATAAATCAAGTGGTACTTTTCCTATCCCTTGTACATGGTCCACGTGGAATCTTATTTTCGGATAGTTCGTTAATAATGTTCCAATTTCAGCAACGGGCTGAGTCGCTCCAGTCTCGTTGTTCACGTGAATAATTGACACAAGAATCGTATCTTCACGAAGTGCTCGTTTTAGATCTTCTACCGATACAACACCGTGCTCGTTAACCGGTAAATACGTTACATCAAAACCGAGATCTTCTAATTGTTTATATGCTTCAAACACAGACGCGTGTTCAATATTTGTTGTAATGATATGTTTGCCGCGCGAACGATTCCTCATCGCTATCCCTTTAATCGCAAGGTTATTCCCTTCCGTTCCACCTGATGTGAAAATAATTTCAGAAGGTTTAACGTGAAGGAGCTGTGCCGCAATCGTTCTCGATTGTGTTAATAGACGCTCTGCCTCTCCTCCAAGCGAGTGAATAGAAGAAGGATTACCAAAATATTTCCCTGCAACCGTTACGTACGATTGAAGCACTTCTGGATATGGCTTCGTCGTCGCACTATTATCAAAATAGATCATCGTTCTTCCCCTTTCAGCGCTATCACATCATATAATCATATCACAAATACGTGTAATTACGCTAAGACTACTCAAAGGTTCCGTTTTTATATAAAAGTGTACATTTCCCCCGGCCATTTGCAGGCATACTGAGTGGTGAAGATTAATAATCAGTGGTGGATGAAACCCCATCACTTATGGTTTCACTTTATCCCGCTATTTGTGGGCAGTAAGACTCCCACCTCAAAATTCAGCTGGAGCAAAGAAGTTAGGTGGGAAATCCACTGCCCGTAAATGCCCGATTGGTGAAGGCTAATAATCAGTGGGGGGATGGCCCCCTCCCAATGATTAAAGTTTCACTTTATTTTGAAACGAACAACCTTACTGTATTCCGCTATTCATTATAGCAACATCGACTTCAAAATTACACAAAAAAACAAACCCTTTATTAAAGGGTTTGCTCATTGTCTACATATTCAGCTATTTTTTGAACAACACCAGGTTCAAGTTGCTCTAATATAGAAGCCGCTTGTTCTAAAGCTGCATCGTATTGATATTCACGGAATAATTTCTCCGCATAATTTAAGCTTTCTCCAAGATTCTCATCATGACTGCGGTATCGGTTACCGTATTGAATTAGTTTTTCAACTAAATAAGCTTGTCCAATTAATTCTTCTGTCATTTCAGATACACCATTCACAACTGTGTATGCTTCTTCTAAACTACTATTTACAGTATTCATATTTAACGGCTTTACTTCTAATTGCTCATATACAGCTTGCATCGCCATTTGCCCTTTTTGTAAATCTTCCATAATACTCTCTGGAAGACCTGGTAAATTCGACTTCTGCATAAAACGTTTCGTCTCAAAAATTGTATTTCGCATTTCTTGTAACTTCTCACGTGCTTCAAATTCTTCTTTGCGCATCGTTTGCAGCATTTCTTTATATTCTGCATGAAGTACTTTTAAAGTCTCACATTGCTCATAAACCTCTTCTAGTTCCTCACGAATAATAGAGAATGCAATATCTTGTTCAGCAACGCGTATTTGTAACACTTCAAAACGTTTCATTAAAATATGCATTTGCTTTTCAATTACTTTTTGTGACTCAATATCTTTGTCTTGTAATTGATAACTTTGTTTCACAAGTTGTGTTTCTATTTTCGTTTCAATTGTTTCTGTACGAATTTCTTCTAAATCTTCATAAACAGACAGTGTTTTTTGCTCCACATAATGTTTCGCATGCACTTCTTGTTCAAGTTGATCATAAAAACTGTCTAAACGAGTTTTTAAGTTCTCCACTTTTTCTGCGGCTTCTGTTATATGAAGTTCCTGTATATCCATTAAACATGTGTGTAGTTGTGTCGTCATATCGCGGATTTCTTTAGGGATTTCCAAATACTCTAATACATAGCCTTGTCTTATCATATCATCATGGCCTTGTAATAAATCTTCCAGCTGAACTGGTAATGTCGCTTGACACTCTACCAATAAATCCGGAATTTGATGAATAACGATTTCTAAACTTGCTAAACCTTCTTCTAAACTAATAACAATTTCTCTCGCTTTTAAATAATCACCATTATCTGTTGCCTCTTCAAAAGTTTTGAACTTCTCGGATTCAACATCTAACATCTCTTCAATTTTTTGCTCAGCTGCTCCATACATGTGTCGATGAGCAAGAACGCTCTTTTTCATACTACGATATGTATCACGTAACCCTTCAATTTCCGCGCTATTTTTCTCATGGCTTTCTAACAGTTGCTGTAATTCATTTAAAATGTCTGTAATACGATTATCAGCGTCATCTAAACCACCTATGGATTCTTTCATCGCATGCTTTGCTTTGCGGAAGGAGAATTGCGAGGCGAATTTTCGCGCTTGCCCTAAATCTTTTTCAGCTTTCGGAAGAGTTGTTGATACAATTTCATCCCACTCTTCACGCCATTTACCAAACAGCTCTTCTGTTTGACCTGTCATATTTAAATCTTTTACCCGCTTTAGTTCATCTGCCACAGGTTTATCTTTTATCTCTTGTTTCCACTGCTCCAGTGCTTCAATATCTTTATATGAACGATTTCTTATCACAAGCTCTATCATGAGCAGCACTAGAATAGAGCTTACTACAATGATAACGATCGTCAGGATAGAATCCATGCAAAAAAGCCTCCTAGTTATATCTCTTTTTTTGTCCGTTCCGTTTATGAAATGGAAGGCATTATGTATAAAAAGGGAATTCCCCTATATTTAACAACTAACAATGTTCTAATC
>NZ_JBFTMA010000180.1:0-7003 GCF_056396725.1 Bacillus sp. 05T31 | reverse complement strand
GTGTTGTGTTGTAGTTGGAACATCCGTAAAACGTCGACTTATCAATAACATCGCCATCGCATTTTTTACAGTTCCCGACCTTTTTACCTGTTGTAAATTTCGATCCTTTTCGTTCAATCGATTCAACATGTAATCCGGTGAAATCCCATTTCTCCGACATTTCTACCGCRTCTTCAATAATTTTAGCTGAKAGCTTTTTCGTTTGCTCCATAAATGTCGCTGGTGAAGCTGTACCTTCTCCAATTTCCGCAAGGCGTTGCTCCCATTTCGCTGTCATTTCTGGTGAAGCTAGTATTTTATCACCGATTGCGGTAATTAATACTTTTCCTTTATCGGTTGCATATACTTGGTTTTTCTGTACATCTATATATTTACGGTCTTTCAGCATCGTAATAATACCTGCACGAGTGGCCTCAGTACCTAAACCTTCTGTTTTCTTCAATACTTTCTCAAGCTCTTCATTTTCTAAATACTTACCGGCCGTTTTCATTAACGTAATGAGTTGTCCTTCTGTATAACGTTTCGGTGGCTGTGTTTTTCCTTCTTTCACTTTCACCTTTACAACTTTTCCTTGTTCACCTTCAGCTACAATTGGAAGAATCGTTTCGTCATCTTTATCGTCTTGGAAAATAACTTTACGCCAACCTTCTTGAATTTGCTGTTTTCCTTTCGAAATGAACGCAGCACGTTCGTCTACAAGAGTTGTAATCGTTGTGTAATCAAAGATTGCTACTTCATAATGCGCCGCAATCAGCCTTCTTACGATCATATCGTAAATTTTCTTTTCATCACCTGATAGTTTGCTTGGATTTGTCACTTGCTCTGTCGGTATAATTGCGTAGTGATCTGTAACTTTCTTTTCATTCACATAACGCTTATTATTCATAATCGATTCAATTGGTGTTGGCAATAAACCTTTATATTCATCAAACTGACTTAACTTCTGTAAAATATCAGGGAACGTCGCTGCCTCTCCTTGTGTAACATAGTTAGAATCCGAACGAGGGTAAGAGACAATCCCTTTTTGATATAGTGCTTGCGTTATATCAAGTGTCTTTTTTGGTGAAAATTTAAAGGCTTTATTCGCTGTCGCTTGCAGTGCTGATAAATTAAATAAAAACGGCGGCTGAAACTCTTTACGCTCCGTTTTCATTTCTTTTACTACAGCCGGTTTGTTTTGACAAAACGCTGCAATTTTATTTGCCAAATCAGGGTCATTTAAGCGGGACTCATTATCTTTCTCCCATTTCCCCTCATATTTCTTTCCTTCTATATTAAAGGTTGCGAACACTTCCCAAAACGGCTCTGACTTAAAGTTCTCTATTTCTTTTTCACGCTTTACAATGAGTGCTAATGTTGGTGTTTGTACACGACCAGCGGARAACACATCATTCATTCCTTTTTTCTTTAGCAAAATACTAAAGACACGCGATGCATTCATACCAACGACCCAGTCAGCGCAAGATCTTGTATATGCTTCGTAATACGTATTAATCGTATCTGCTTCATCTAGTAAGTTTTTAAATCCTTGATAAATAGCTTGCTTCGTTAAAGATGAAATCCAAAGACGCTTCATTGGCTTTTGCACGTTGCAAAGATTAATAATATTTCTTACAATCAGTTCCCCTTCACGCCCAGCATCGCCCGCGTGAATAATTTCTGTTACCTGTGGATTATGTAACAGCTGTTTCACAACGTTAAATTGCTTATACTTTGACTTCGTTACCTCAAATTGAAAACGCTCTGGAATCATCGGCAATGTATTAAGTGACCATTTCTTCCACTCAGCGTGATAATGTTCTGGATTACATAACTGCGTCAAATGACCAATTGCCCATGTACAGTACGCTCCATTTGGAAATAACTCATTTGCTTCTACTTCTAAATACCCATCTTTCCGGCGATATTTAAACTGTGAAACAAGAGCCAAACCTTGATCTGGTTTCTCGGCAATAATTAATTTCATCTTCTAACTCCCTATCTGTATTCCAGTGTTACTTTCATTGTCTATCTGTTTAGAAGCGATGATAAAACAACCATCTTATTTATCATTCGCGGTTTGCCTCACAAATGGGAGACCTATAATATTATACGCTTATTCTTTATGGCTTCACAATAGAAACTCATTATATAACAATTTCTTTCACATGCTCATAGACAAAAAAGACGCTCAAAATCAAGCGTCTTTTCCATTCACTACTATTTACTTTCATATATTCTCTCAAAATAAAAATACAACAATTCTTTATGAAGCATCGTCCACTAAGAKAACCATCATTATTTGAAAATTATATTGAACTTACCTTTTTTAAATTGTGCAGATAATTTGCAGATATATATTAGCATAAGTACTCTCCATTTGAACATATGATGAAGTGAATGATAGGACAGGGAGGTATCATGATGTTCGCTTATACGTTAACTACCTTAACACTTTGTTGTATCTCGATTATTATTACATCATATATTTCTAAACGTAAGGGTACCCTAATGGAGTATATGGTATTTATTATGTCTTTCAGTATGAGTACGGGTTTAAGTATCGGTTTTTATTTAGGTATTCTCTTTAAAGGAGAATTATTATATTCTACTTTGCTTGCGATTTTGATTAGTGGTTGTATCGGGTTTTTAGTCGGTCTACGGTTTCACCTATTTACTGCTTTAGAAGGAATGTTCTCTGGATTAATGGCAAGTATGATGGGAGCTATGATTACAGAAATGTTAAACGCTCAACAAGCCCACAGTATACTGTTCATTAGTCTTTTACTTACTATAACAATAACTATGTCATGTATAATTCAACTTTTATCAGAAACCTTTTCTACTTTTATCCAACGGCGTTTTTTATTATTACTTTCCATTAGCGTAGTAATTGTTCTTGCTGTATTCGTGACATTCCCAGATCATACTCCCCCATCTTCATCCGGGCACGATCAACATATGCATTAACACTTGCAACGAAAATGAATAAGCAGCTATCCATAGGATAACTGCTTCATATTATTCTGGCTTATTAGGAATGTTAGGGTTTGGAACATAATCAGATTTATAATCTGTATATTTCACTTCTGTTACCATCCCCGCTGAAGCATGGTGTAAATCATGACAGTGGAACATCCATTCACCCGGATTGTCTGCTACAAAGGCTACTTCATATTCTTCTCCTGGTTTTAAGTTCAAAGTATCTTTCACAATTGGAGAACCTTCTACCGGTTTTCCATCTTTACTTAACACCTGGAAGAAATGACCGTGTAAATGTATCGGATGATCGTCCACTTTAGAGCGATTTACTAATTTTACTTTTACTAAGTCACCCTTTTTCACTGAAATTGGGTCAATATCYGGRAATACCTTTCCRTTAATTGTATATACCATTTCATTTCCATTCATTTGCGTATTCAAGTCCATATTATATGTGGCARTATACTGYTGATYTAACGTGAAACTACCTAATTTTTTAGCACCATATTTCGTCATATCTAATTTCGGTAATTTTTCTTTTTCATCTGCTTTGTCTTTCATCTCTTTGCTGCCATCATATTCAATAATAGCTTTCATTCCTTTTGCACCTTTACTTTCTGAATGGTCTTCAACGTACCATTTCCCAGGATTGTTAGCTGTAAATTCAATATCATAACGTTCACCCGGTGCGATTGAAATTACTTTGTCTTTTATAACTTTTGGATTGTTAATTGGTTGACCATCTGTCGCAATTACTTTTATATCATGACCGTGAACATGTATATCATGTGATAGATAACCAGCATTAACGAGTCGAAGACGAACTTTATCCCCTTCATTCACTTTTAACAGCTCTACTAAATCTCCGCTTTTACCATTGATTGTGAATAAGTCATACATACTCATATCATGACCTTCCATCTTCATATTTCCATGGTCCATTCCTGCCATATTACTAGAGTCTTTTTTATCACTGTCCATACCGGAATGATCCATGCCTTTCATATCATCATTCTTTTTCGTATTTTCATTACCCTTAGATTTATTACCTGTTGGCCCTTTTGTCATTTCTTTTAACTGCTTATTAATTTCTTCTTTATCTGTAACCCATTCATCCAACATTAATGTGTAATCCTTATCATATTTTTCATTAGTATCTTCTACAATGAGAGTACCATATAAACCTCTATCTAGTTGATTCACAGAATCTTGATGCGAATGATACCAATATGTTCCTGGTACGTTCGCTTCAAATTCATAGGTGAAACTYTTTCCWGSTTCAACCGCATCTTGCGTCACACCTGGAATTCCATCCATGTTATTTGGGACAGGATACCCATGCCAATGAATAGATACTGGTGCAGATARTTCATTTTTTAATGTCACTTTAACCTTTCCACCTTTTTCCACTCTGATTTCTGGACCTGGGGATGAGCCATTAAATGTCCAGACTGGAACAATAACACCGTTACTTAGCTTTTTCTTTTCTTCTTTCGCTACTAAAGTAACTTCTGGYCCTTTTAYAACTTTCAATGGTTTTGTAGCMGTTTCAGTCTGTKYTGYTTTTTTATCRTYCATATTTTTATGATCATTTGTTGTATTTGTGGTCGCAGAACATGCAGCAATTAAAGATATTACGGAGATTGTAACTGCTGTTAATACAAATCTCTTCATGGAAAATCCCTCCTTTTTCTTTTTCAAGATTATTATAGAAGACAATTTTCAAGAAAATATGGAGATATAAAATGWGCAAAATAAAAAGACGCCCAAAATTGAGCGTCTCTTCTAATTATTATTTCGTAACAACTTCATCTTCTTTTACATTTACATTATTTTCACTCATAAATTCTTCAATCTCTTCAACTTCTCTAATAATATCTTTTGACAAGTTTTCATAGCCATCTTTTGTTACAAGAATATCATCTTCAATACGAATTCCAATTGATTCTTCTTCAATATATAGACCAGGTTCAATTGTTATAACCATACCTTCTTCTAATACTCTATCTTTGTATGTTCCTACATCGTGAGTATCTAAACCAAGGAAATGGCTGACACCATGATAGTAATATTTAGATAGTTCCTCGTCTTCTTGAATTAAACCAATTGCTTTACACTCTTCTGCTAGTACTTTTTTTGTATGCTCATTTAATGCAGTAAACTTTAATCCTGGCTTAATAAGCTCAGTTGTTTCTTTCAATGCTTTTAACACTATATTATATATTTGTTTTTGGCGACTAGAGAATGTTCCACTAGCTGGGAATGTGTAACTAATATCAGCGTTGTAGTAATCTTTTTGAGCACCTAAATCGAGCAGCACTAAATCACCATTTTGAATTTGTGCATCATTATCTTCATAATGAAGGACTGTAGCATTTTTACCACTCGCCAAAATTGTATTGAATGCATGATGTTTAATTCCAGATGATTTAAGCGTAAAATCAAAATGAGCTTCTAATTCATATTCCATCACATCTGCTTTTGCATGCTTCAGCACGTTATAAATACCCTCTTTAGTTACAGCAATCGCTTCTTTAATGATTTCAATTTCTTCTTCCGTTTTAAACACTCGTAATTCACAAATATACGGATATACATTACCAATTAAAACGTGTGGATACTGTTCTCTTACATATTTAGCAAACGCTAACGTTTTCGTCTCAGTACCCTTCCACTCACGACGCTCTAAATCTAAATACAGATGCTTCACATTTTCTGTGAAAAGTGTATTTGCCATTGTCTTCTCAAAGCTTTCTATATATACAACTTTTTTTATGCCTGAAATTTGTTCTGCATCTTCTTTAGAAACTGTTTTACCGTCCCATTTTTCCATTACTGGATCTGATTTTTCAATGAAAAGAGTTTCTTCCACACTATTTCCAAACTTTTTCAACATGAAAATAACATTTGGCTCATCGATTCCCGTTAAATAGTAAAAATTTCGATTCGGCACAAATTTATAATGTGCATCGGCTGACATATGAGGTGCTTGCCCAGCAAATAAAATAGTAATAGATTCATCCGGTAATGTGTTTACTAATCGTTCTCTATTTTGAGCAAAAAATGTTGATTTCATAATAATCCCCCTAGCGTTCTATGTATGTTTGTAAAGCTAATTGTCCTCTGTTATTCATTTTATTATTGTTATAATTTTTCGTCAATTTTTAACCTTTCAGATGGTGTTGACATAATAAAAATTAAGCGTTAAAATAACTATACATTAGTAAGTAACTAATGTAATTAAATCTAAATAGAGGTGAAAACAAATGAAAAACATTTTATTCCGCATTAACGAATTATCAAAAAAAGAAAGAACATCTGGATTAACRGTTGATGAAAAACAAGAACAACAAATGTTGCGTCAAAACTATACAAAAACATTTCGYGGRAGCTTAGATTCCATTTTATTAAACACAAAAATTGTCGATTCAAATGGTTTTAATGTTACACCAGTTGCATTACAAGACGCTCAAATTCGTTTGAAATTAAGCAAATGAAATCAAAGCTAAATAAACAATTGTATAAAACATAAAAAGAGCTGGATTTCCTATATAGAAATYCCAGCTCTTTTTATTGTCTTTTCTAATTTAGTAAACGAGCGATACATCGCAATTCTCCACGATACAATCATCGCAAAWGCGAGTAAGAAAAACATYCCRCTTAAYTGKGYTAAATCAATCGATTGACTTAAATATGACTTTAATCCCACACGTACAACTAATAAACCAACTAAAATAAATATGAACGCTTTTGAAGGTTTCATATATATATCTTCGCCTCTTATTTCAAACTTAGTTGTTTTAATAAGAAATATAGCGAAAATCAGTCCTACGGTAATTGCTTCTACTATCTCTAATGATGTTAACCGAAACTCTGGTAAGAAGTACATCATAGCCCCAGTACTCATAAAAAATGGTGGTAATATAATTTTCTTTTTCGTTACCGGTTTTTTCGCTGCTTTAAAACGTAGAAACATTACTCCAACAGCCATACAAACTGCTACAACACTTGATAAAAGTGCTATATTCATATTCTCCACTCC
>NZ_JBFTMA010000179.1:0-7032 GCF_056396725.1 Bacillus sp. 05T31 | reverse complement strand
ATTCAAGGTTATGAGTGTACAGGTGAGGCTGTTGTCTTTCGTATAGATTTCGAGCATATAGATGTTGTTCTTATGGTTACGGATATGTTAGGGAGATCTGCCTCTAAATTTAACATTTTGCCATATGCTCGTCCTAATACGAATGAGATAGATTACATTCAGTTTCAAGTGTATTCCATTAATGAAGGGAATTTCAAAGAAGTACTTGATACGATGTGATAACTATAATTTTACAAAACTGTATATGAAACCTTATTTTCTGCTAATATATAATTAATAAATTCATATAATTGGAGTGATGAGATGCAGCCGTTAGAAAAGGAGATTCATTCTAATATGCTAAAAGTGTGGAGAATTCATGCTTTAATTGGGGCGGCAGTTATACTAGCAGTCGTAATTGCGTATTTATTTTTTATGATTAACTTTAACTGGTGGGGCTGGTTGTTTGGATTGTTAGTGACAGGAGCAGTTCTATACATACCACTCGACTATTTTGTATTTCCAAATTTACGTCAACGTTATTATAGTTACAGATTAAATGAAGGAGAGATTGAGATTCAAAAGGGAATGTTCGTTGTRAARCGCGTACTTATTCCGATGATTCGCGTGCAGCACGTAACGATTGAGCAAGGGCCAATTATGAGAAAGTATAATTTAGCAGAATTACATATTTCAACAGCGGCAACTTCTCATAGTATTCCAGGTTTAACGAAAGAAGAAGCAGAGCAGTTGAAAAGACAAATTGGAGAGCTTGCGAAAGTGAGTGATGAGGGTGTATAAGAGGCAACATCCGATCACGATATTGTTAGGTATTCGAATTGCGACTTTGTTGCCTTTTATTTTTCTTGTTTTATTTCGTTCAGATGGTGAAGTAAAACCTTGGTATTTCTTACATCTTGTTCTTTTGTTTGTATTATTTATTATGGCAATTTTCTCAGCTATAAAATGGTATTTCAAAGTGTACTGGGTTGAAAATAATATTTTACATATAAAACACGGTGTTTTTGTAAAGAAGGAAAGTTATTTAAATAAAGACCGTGTGCAAAACATTAGTACATCTTCTAATGTCATTTATCAAATGCTTGGGCTTACGAAATTAAATATAGAAGTAGCGGGCGGCGGTAGTGAGCCGGAAGTGATGTTAGCTGGTATTAAAGAAGATGAAGCGAAGGAACTAATTGCCTTATTAAATAAAAAAAGAAGCGCTGCGAGTGAAGAAGTACCCATGGCAGAAGAAAGTAAGACGATTTATCAGTTAACGATGAAAGAGATTTTAGTAGCTTCCATTACGTCTGGTAGATTCGGATTAGTGTTTTCTGGATTACTTCTTATTTACACAGAGTTTAATCAATTTCTTCCAGAATGGCTCATAAATAAAGTGGAAGCGTATGTGATGAATAACGGTGTATATGAATTAATCGTTATGGCCGCGATTTTAATGGCRRTTTCGTGGGTCRTTTCKACRGCYGGYTATGCAYTAAAATAYGYGAACTTTAAAATWGAGCGAAACGGAAATGAAATTCGTATYGTKCAAGGGTTATTTGATAAGAAAGAGTTTGTGTTAAAATTACACCGCATTCAAGCGATTACTGTAAAAGAAGGAATTCTCCGCCAGCCTTTCGGTTATTGCTCTGTCGAAGTGGAAGTCATTCAAAGTATAGAAGCGGCAGGGAATGAAGTGATGTTACATCCTTTTATGAAGAAAAAAGATGTACAGCAGCTACTTGCCTATTTACAGTTGCCATATGAAATAGAAGAGGAAATCGTTCATTTACCGAAGGCTGCATTACGCCGTTACGTCGTAATGGGCTGGATTACAAATGCTGTGCTCGCTGTGCCAATCGCTGGTGCGAGTATATATTTTAAACAACATACTGCGTTGTTTGTTCTTATACCGCTATTTATTGTATTTACAATACTTGCATACGCTAGATATAAAAGTGGTGGTTATATGATACGAGACAATCAATTAGTCATGGTATACCGAGGCCTTGCGAAATATACGGGGATCATGCGAAGAAGGCATGTTCAAGCGGTAGGATACAATCAAGCGTATTTTCAAAAGAAAGACGAGTTATGTACAGCTGCCGTATCAGTAGCGGGGCAGAGGTATAAAGTGAAGCATATGCGAAAAGAAGACGCGCTTCGCATATATAATTGGTATAAAGAAAAAGGAAACACCGGTGTGTAATGGTGTTTCCTTTTTTGTCGTTAAATCGATATCTTTAGTTGAATCGTTGATATATTCAAAGATATGATAGATATATTCGGTAAATCGCTCATATAATTTCACGCACCACGGGCTCTAAACTCAGAAACTTAAACTAACACATCAAAAGTAGTCACGAACGACGGGCGCGAGAAAATACTTTTTTGCTGTTCTGCATGTGGATGCGCCTGAGCCTGAGCTTGTCCCTCTGCTTGTGCAGGACGTTTTTTATGAGCGTTTTCGAATGAACGTGATTCTGTCCAGTCTTTAAAGTTTTGCTCTGTTTCCCACATCGTTAAGATGACATATGTATCGTTACTTAATGGGCGTAGAACGCGGATCGCTTGGAATCCTGGTTCGTTTTCGATAAGGCCTGCGCGGTTTTTGAATCGGTTTTCAAATACTGGGCGACCTTCGTCTGTGACAGAAATGTTGTTACAAACGATGTAGCCAGATTGTCCTTTAAATTCTCCAACAGCGTCTAATACGTCATACTGAAGTGTSGATTCYACAGATTCTTCAGTATTTTCTTTATAAAACATATCTTTTTCGTTATTTTTTGCAGTGAAATGTGCTTGTTCTAGAGGTGTTTCGTATGAAATAATAGCCTTCATTTTAATGCCCCCTTTATGGTTTGTCTCTATTATATCAATTCTCTTAAAAAACTTCGAAGATTATATACATAAAGATACTTCTTTTTCAAATAATAAATGTACCATCATTTGGAAAGAAGGCCGATGTATGAAGAAAGCAAAGTGGACTTTATTAGGCGGGGTAGCAACGTTCGTAGTAGCGATTGTACTCTATAAACTTATTGTGTTAACTGGTGGCTATATGATGGATGAAAAGCAGCTTGTTTTCCACTCTTCATCACGTATCGTTGACCAGAAAGGAAAAGAAATTACGAAGTTATATGTAGAAAATAGAGAGCTCGTGCCGATTGAAGAAATTCCAAAGTACGTGCAGCAAGCATTTATTGCTGTRGAAGATTCTCGTTTTTATGAGCATCAAGGAATTGATTACCCTTCTATATTTCGGGCGCTTTATAAAGACGCGTTAGCTGGAGAGAAGGTAGAAGGCGGTAGTACGATTACGCAGCAACTAGCTAAAAACGTCTTTTTAACTCGCGAAAAAACATTTACGCGTAAATTGAAAGAGGTCGCAATTTCTCTTCAATTAGAGCAAAAATATACGAAGCAGCAAATTCTTGAAATGTATATGAACCATATTTATTTCGGTCATGGGGCATATGGTATTCAAGCGGCAGCAAAGTTGTATTTTAATAAAAATGTAGAAGATTTAACAGTGGAAGAGGGAGCTATGCTTGCAGGGCTTCCGAAATCGCCAAATGGCTATTCACCGTACTTATCCCTAGAAAAGAGTAAAGGGCGCCGTGATCTTGTTTTGTCACTTATGCATAAACAAGGCTATTTAACAGCGGAAGATAGTGTTCGTTACCAAGGGAAAACAATCGCTCTTTATAAAAATTCAGATGAACGTGAACTCGCATATATGCCGTATATCGATATGGTTATAGATGAAGCGGCGCGTTTATATGGTTTATCGCATCAAGAAGTACTGCGCGGAGGATATACGTTTGTCGTACCGATGGATGAAAAAGTTCAAAAGGTAGCATATAACCAGTTTCAAGATGCGAGAAATTTCCCTGGTAAAGAAAACGGGGCGCAAGGTGCATTTTTATTAATGGATAATCAGACTGGCGGAATTAAAGCCGCGATTGGCGGAAGAGAGTATGTTCCGAGAGGGCTTAATCGCGTTTTTGCAAAGCGGCAGCCTGGTTCTGTTTTAAAGCCACTTATCGTATATGGACCTGCACTTGAGACGAAGAAATATAATCCATATTCTTTATTAACGAATGAAAAAAGTTCGTTTGAAGGTTATGAACCTCGAAATTATAATCATGAGTATAAGAAAGAGATGACGATGTACGATGCGGTATTAGAATCAGCAAATGTGCCAGCTGTATCTTTATTAAATGAATTAGGGGTAGATGAGGGAAAGCAATATTTAGAGAAAGGGAATGTTCATATTGCGGACTCAGGTTTAAGCACAGCACTTGGCGGGCTGAAAAATGGTGTGTCTCCATTTGATCTTGTCAAAATGTACCGATCTTTTTTAGCAAACGGGAATATTATCGAACCGCACGTTATCGATAAAGTATTAAATAGACACGGAGCAGTCATTGGAGAATCATCAAAAGCTGAAACGAAAGTCTTTTCGAAGCAAACGGCATGGTATATGACAAAGATGCTTGAAGGAGTTGTGAAAGAAGGTACGGCGAAAGCTGGCGTATATAATGGAGCTTTAGCTGGAAAAACAGGCACAACTTCACTGCCGAATGATGACAATGGTGCGCGTGATATGTGGTTCGTTGGATATACACCGAATTTAGTAGGTGCAGTTTGGATTGGCTATGACCGCACCGATAAAGAGCATCAATTACAAGATGGAAATGCATCTGCAACGATGTTATTTAAAAAGATTTTAACGAAAGCAAATATACAAGATAAAGCGAGTTTTCATAGGCCAAAAGGTGTTGAAACAATTGGACTGCCAATTCGTTTAGATAAGATTCAAAACGTGGAAGCAAAACTAGCATTTAGTCCTTTCGGTTTATTTGCGATGAAATTAAGCTGGACGCCGCTTCCTGATGAGCGAATTATGTACCGGATTTATAAAGTTGAAAAAGGAATTCATACTCACGTTGGAACGGCAAAAGGAACAGGGAAATATGAGGAAAAGTTTATTAATATATTCTCAAAACCAAGTTTTTACGTTGTACCATATAACACACAAACGAACCGTGAAGGAGAAAAGTCAAAAGTAGCTAAACCGTAGTTTTTCTCTGTGCTATAATAAGAATGTTGTGAAAATAGTAAGCGGTTTTACGAACATTTGTGTCAATTTCATGAACAACGTACATAATGTTATGCATTTTGTTTTTACAAGCTGTATAGTAAAAAAAGATAAATATCGGAATAGAGCATATTTAAAGAAAAAGCATTGGTAAGGAAGGGAGCTAGGGTCTTGGTAAGAACTATAAATGAGACATTTTTAAAAGCATGTAGGGGGGAACGTACAGAGTATGTACCAGCATGGTATATGCGTCAAGCAGGTCGTTCACAGCCGGAATATAGAAAGATAAAAGAGAAATATTCTTTATTTGAAATTRCACATAATCCAGAGTTGTGCGCTTACGTTACAAAGTTGCCAGTTGATCAATATAACGTAGACGCAGCAATTCTTTATAAAGATATTATGTCACCACTACCTGCAATTGGTGTTGATGTGGAAATTAAATCTGGCATTGGTCCAGTTATCGATARTCCAATCCGTTCTTTACAAGACGTAGAAAAACTAGGGGAAATCAATCCAGAAGATGACGTACCTTACATACTAGATACAATTCGTTTATTAACGACAGAAATGTTAGATGTACCGTTAATCGGTTTTTCAGGAGCTCCATTTACGTTAGCGAGCTATATGATTGAAGGCGGTCCTTCTCGTAACTATCATAATACGAAAGCGTTTATGTATGCAGAGCCGAAAGCTTGGTTCGCTTTAATGGATAAGCTTGCAGATATGGTTATTACATATTTAAAAGCGCAAATTAACGCAGGAGTAAAAGCGGTTCAAATTTTCGATTCTTGGGTTGGAGCAGTAAATGTAGCGGATTACCGTATATTTATTAAACCAGCGATGGAGCGTATTTTTGCAGAAGTTCGCCCGATGGGTGTTCCAATGATTATGCACGGCGTAGGTGCTGCACATTTAGTGAATGAATGGCACGACTTACCGCTTGATGTAGTAGGTTTAGATTGGCGCTTACCGATTGAAGAAGCACGCGCACGTGGTGTTCACAAGGCGGTACAAGGAAATATGGACCCTTCATTCTTAYTAGCGCCTTGGCCTGTTATTGAAGAACATGTAAAAGGTATTTTAGATCAAGGGATGAAGCAGCCAGGTTATATCTTTAACTTAGGTCACGGCGTATTCCCAGAAGTAAATCCAGATACATTAAAACGCTTAACTACATTTATTCATGAGTACTCTAAAGAACAGTTAGCGAAGTAAAGGAGATTGTCTGTATGAAAAAGAAAATTGGTTTGCTTGTAATGGCATACGGAACGCCATATAAAGAAGAAGATATTGAACGTTACTATACACATATTCGCAGAGGAAGAAAGCCAAGTCCTGAAATGCTAGAAGATTTAACAGAGCGTTACCGTGCAATTGGTGGTATTTCTCCTTTAGCTACTATTACATTAGAGCAAGCTAAAAAGTTAGAAACGCGTTTAAATGAAATGCAAGATGAAGTAGAGTACCACATGTATCTTGGTTTAAAACATATTGAACCGTTCATTGAAGATGCAGTACAAGCTATGCATAAAGATGGAATAGAAGATGCAATTGCACTCGTTCTTGCCCCTCACTATTCTACTTTTAGCGTGAAGTCTTATGTAGGACGAGCGCAAGAAGAAGCAGAAAAACTTGGAAACTTAACAATTCAYGGCATCGATAGCTGGTAYAAAGAACCGAAATTTATTCAGTATTGGGTCGATGCAGTGAAAGGTATATATAACGGTATGTCAGAAGCAGAACGTGAAAAAGCAGTGTTAATCGTATCTGCACATAGCTTACCAGAAAAAATTATCGCACTYGGCGATCCATAYCCRGATCAATTAAACGAAACAGCTGACTATATTGCACGTGGTGCTGAAGTAGCAAATTATGCAGTTGGCTGGCAAAGTGCCGGAAATACACCAGATCCTTGGATTGGTCCAGATGTACAAGATTTAACG
>NZ_JBFTMA010000178.1:0-8225 GCF_056396725.1 Bacillus sp. 05T31 | reverse complement strand
CCGCATTCCAAACTTCTTCTGGTGTCATTTTCAGTTTCAGCATCGCAATGCTCATAATAAGCTGAATGTTTTCAGTTGGACAGCTACCTGGGTTAAAATCTGTAGCTAAAGCAACCGCAACACCTTCATCGATCATTTTGCGGCCGCGTGCGAAACTTTCTTTATTTAAATAGAAAGTTGTTCCTGGTAATAAAGTCGCTACTGTATTAGAGTTTGCAAGCATTTCAATTCCTTTATCAGAAGCGCCAACTAAATGGTCCGCTGATGCTGCACCAATTTCAGCCGCTGCTTCCGCACCACCAAGAGGGTCGATTTCATCTGCATGAATTTTCACATCAAAGCCAAGCTCTTTCGCTTTTAATAAAAATTCTTTTGATTCTTCTACAGAGAACACACCTGTTTCACAGAAAATATCAACGAACTCAGCTAATTGCTTCTCTTTCATTTCTGGTAATAGATCTAGCATCCATTGTAAAAACTCTTTCGATCTTCCTTTATACTCTTTCGGAACTGCATGAGCACCTAAAAATGTTGAAACTAAATCAATTGGATGCTCTTTTTGTAATTGTGCAGTTGCCTCTAATTGTTTCCATTCTGTCTCATCATCCAATCCGTAACCACTCTTCGCTTCTACAGTTGTAACTCCGAAAGATAGCATACGGTCTAAATGGAATTTAGCTTTTTGAACAAGTTCTTCTTTCGACGCTTGTTTCGTTGCATTTACAGTTGCAAGAATACCTCCACCTTGTTCTAAAATTTCCAAGTACGGAACTCCTTGTAGTTTTAGCGCGATTTCATTTTCACGAGATCCACCAAATACAAGATGAGTATGCGGATCAACAAGACCAGGAGAAACCATTTTTCCGCCGCAATCAATAACCTCTTTCGCTTGTAATCCTTTAGATTCTTCCGCTGTTCCAACRAAAGTAATTACACCATTTTCAATTCCAACCGCACCRTTTTCAATAACAGGAAGCGTATTCATCGCTTCCCGTCTTAACAAGCCATCTTCTTGATCCATTGTTAGTAATTGACCGATATTTATTAGTAAAGTGTCCAGCATGTTTCTTCCTCCTTATTTCATCATTGGAATGTTAACGCCTTTTTCTTTCGCAGTTTGAACCGCTAAGTCATAGCCTGCATCAACGTGACGAACAACACCCCCATAACCAAGCCAACAAATACGTGATGGAAGACCTTGGAACTCAACTTGCTGGCGTGCCATACGAATCCAATTACATAAATGTTCATTATCCGCGAACTCGCGTAAAATAACTTCGTCTGTTTTATAAATATCTTCTGGATCACCAGAAAGTGCTACCCAGCGGAATGGTCCTTTTCCTTCACAGAATAATGGACGGATAAATGCTGGAACGAATCCCGGGAAATCGAAAGCATTTTTTAATCCTTCATCGAAAGCAACTTGGCGAATGTTATTTCCGTAATCAAATGTAATCGCGCCTTTTTCTTGCATTGCAAGCATTGCTTCTACATGTTTTTTCATACTTTCTTTTGATAATTGTACGTAACGTTCTGGATCTTCTTCACGAAGCTTCGCTGCTTCTTCTACTGTATAACCTACTGGAATATAACCGTTTAATGGATCATGGGCAGAAGTTTGATCCGTAACTAAGTCAGGGATAATATTACGGTTTACTAACTCAGGTAAAATTTCTGCTGCATTACCTAATAATCCAATTGAAATAGGCTCTTTCTTCTCTTTATATTCGTTTGCAATAGCCAATGCTTCTTCTAATGATTCTGTATACTTATCACAATATCTCTTTTCAATACGACGATCGATACTACGCTTATCTACATCAATAGCAATTACAACACCGCCGTTCATCGTTACAGCAAGCGGTTGTGCGCCACCCATGCCACCTAAACCAGCAGTAATCGTTACAGTACCTTTTAATGAACCATCGAAATGTTGACGTGCCGCTTCACCAAATGTTTCATATGTTCCTTGTAAAATCCCTTGTGTCCCAATGTAAATCCAGCTACCCGCTGTCATTTGTCCGTACATCATAAGACCTTTTTTCTCTAGTTCACGGAAGTGATCCCAGTTCGCCCACTTCGGTACTAAGTTTGAGTTCGCTAAAAGAACGCGAGGCGCATCTTCATGTGATTTAAAAATCGCTACCGGTTTTCCTGATTGAACAAGTAACGTTTCATCGTTTTCTAACGTTTTTAATGAATCAACAATTGCATGATAGCTTTCCCAATTACGAGCTGCACGGCCAATTCCGCCATACACAACTAATTCTTCTGGTTTTTCAGCTACTTCAGGATCTAAATTGTTCATTAACATTCGAAGTGCAGCTTCTTGAACCCATCCTTTCGTTTGTAACTCAGTACCTCTTGCCGCACGAATTGTTTGTTGTACTTTTTCCATTTCAATCTCTCCCTTTTCTCGTTTTATAGTGCTGCATTTACATCCAATCTTTCCTTTATTGAATAATTCGTTTTTAACCAATGCGCGATATTTTCAATATCCGTTGAGAATATACGGTCATTTGTAATAGAAGGCACTTGCTGACGACCTTGATGATAGAACGTTTTTGTAACTGTACTCATGTTTTCAATTCCGCGATATTCTGCTGCTTGCATCGCACAGATCATCTCAATTGCAAGAACGCGTCTTGCATTTTGAATAATTTGATGCGCATGACGTGAAGCGATTGTTCCCATACTTACGTGATCTTCTTGGTTAGCTGAAGACGGAATTGAATCTACACTCGCTGGATGAGCTAACGTTTTATTTTCTGAAACGAGTGAAGCCGCTGCATATTGCATAATCATGGCACCTGATTGAAGTCCTGGTTCTGGACTTAAAAATGGTGGTAAGTCATTTAATTGCGGATTTACTAGGCGTTCAATACGGCGCTCTGAAATATTTGCAAGCTCCGCCATCCCTACTTTTAAGAAGTCCATTGCAAATGCAATTGGTTGTCCGTGGAAATTACCACCAGAGATTACTTTTTCACCGCCATCAAAAATAAGTGGATTATCTGTTGCTGCATTCATTTCAATTTCTAATTTTTCTTTCACATAATTTAAAACTTGCCAAGAAGCACCGTKAACTTGCGGGATACAACGAAGTGAATATGCATCTTGTACACGAAGTTCTCCTTGTTTTGTCACAAGTTTACTATCATGAAGAATATCACGAATTCTGCTTGCCACTTCGACTTGCTCTTTATAACCACGCGCTTTATGAACATTTTCATCGAATGCATCAATAATGCCGCGTAATCCTTCCATTGTCATCGATGCAATTAATTCTGATTGATAAGCACTTGCTTCAGCTTCTATATAAGAAAGAACCCCTTGCGCTGTCATTGCCTGCGTACCATTGATTAACGCAAGACCTTCTTTTGCTTCAAGTTCAATAGGTTCAAGTCCTTCTTCTGTAAGAGCAACCATCGCATGAACTCGTTTTCCTTTGTAGAACACTTCACCTTCACCTAACAAAACGAGAGCAAGATGAGATAAAGGTGCTAAATCACCGCTCGCTCCTAGTGATCCTTGTTGCGGAACGACTGGATGAATTTTACGATTTACAAACTCAAGAAGCATGTTTACAACAAGTGGTCTAACACCCGATACTCCTTTTAACATCGTATTAGCTCGTAAAATCAACATACCGCGTGATACTTCTTCAGGGAATGGATCGCCTATTCCGCACGCATGTGACTGAATTAAGTTGTGYTGAAGTGCTTTTACATCATCTTTTTGAATAAGYACATCACTAAACTTTCCAAATCCAGTTGTAATACCGTAAACGACTTTTCCGTCCTCTACAATTTTCTCRACWACTTCGCGGCACTCTGCCACTTTTTGCATACTAKTTGGRCAAGCTGTTACACCTTCACCTTCAAGTAACAACCTCTTCATTTCTTCAACTGTCAATGTGTGTCCTGTTAACGTAATCATTCTTTTTCCTCCTTATAAAGGCAAAAGGGGACCTTATCTTTTTAAGACAGACTTCTGTCCTAAAAAATAAGGCCCCCTTCTAACTAATAGACTATGGGCAAATCATATGTGATTAATTCCTAAACCAATCGCCTCATGCTCAGATCCTTTTACAGGTGCACCAATCGTTCCATAAAGTGCAACAGCAACCCATTCGCCTTCTTTTTTTCCGTCGTATGGTGTACCGCGCACAATCGCAAAGCGAAGTCCTACTGTACGAAGAACGTCTGCTAACTGAATTTGACCTCTCGTCACTCCGTACAAAGCTTCCATAATTGCATGATAAAGTGCATGTGTTTCTCTGTAAACATCTGTTTCAATAACTCGGTTGCTCTTAGCCGCTGTTTCCATTGCTGCTACTACTTTTTGCGAATTCATAGAACCAACTTTCCCAGTACAATATTTCCAACCTTTCGGAATAGATAATACGGGACTTTCATTCTCATCCGCAAGTGCCAACAGCATGGCCATACGACCAATTCGATGTGTTCCTTGAAGAAGCATGTGACTCTCTCATTTCTTTTGAATTATTTGAATATTACTTAATTTAAGAATATATGAAAACGGTTAAATCGTCAATAGTTTAAAATATTATTCAAGCAATTTTTTATCCCTCTCATACTTGTACTTGTGTACACAATTTATTTACAGATTTTTTTCAGACGTGCTATAGTCTCACTAACAGATRCAAAGGGGCGAAATTTCAGTGGCGAAGCGAAAAGATATTCATTTTCGRATTGAAGAAAAATTACTTACAAGGTTTGAAGACGTACTCCATTACGAAGGTTTAAATAAAACAGATGTATTAACACATGCGATTCAGCAATTTTGCATAAAGGTGGAATGTGAAAAAATGAATGATGTAAAACGCCAATACAACGTAAGTAACCATTTACAAACACGTATCGATACGCATAAACATTACGAAGAAAAACAAGTGAATGTAGATGAAGTCGTCATTGAACATTTACAACTCCAAGGTGAAGAAAAAATATTAGAGGTCGGGTGTGCTAACGGAAAATTTCTTTCCCTTTTGCAAACTAATGGTCATAAAGGACATCTAACTGGTTTTGATCAATCCGAAACTATGCTTTCTGAAGCTGCTATAACGAATAATAYGATTGAATGGAAACTCGGTGACGCTAGTAAACTTCCTTTCGAAGCTAATTGTTATGACCTGCTAATCGCAAGGCATATGTTATACCACATGAAAGATGTCGAAAAAACTATTCAAGGATTCCATAAGATAATTCGTCCTGGCGGCGCCCTTTTAGCTACAACAAATTCTAAAGTTTCATTACCTCGTATAGATGAAATGTGTAACAAAATGTTAGTCACATTTGATTTACCAAAAACATCACCGTCAGTAGCTCCATTTTGTTTAGAAAATGGTAAAGATCTATTACACTCTGTTTTTTCAACTGTTGAAGAAACAATTATTCATAATGCACTTGTTTTTCATCATGCCACTCCAATCGTTAACTATATTTCTAGCATGTTCCCGTCGCTGAATATACCTGATAATATGTCCCTTCACACCGAAATGAAGGAATGGCTAAAAGAAGAAATAGAAAATGATTTATCATTTCATAACGGTATATGGCGCGATCCGAAAACGTTAGTGATTTATCGATGTAAAAAAGAAAAGAGCTAGCATTCGCTAGCTTTTACACGTTTTCCGGTAAAAGATTCTCCATCATTATATTGCCCTTTCCACTATAAAAATTTGTATTATGTTCATTCACTACTCCAAAATAGGAGGCAATCGCTAGTCCAAATGGCACAAATGCATGTCCTTGTGCTGTAATAATATTTGCGTGCTGTACAACTTCTGTATACACAAAATTTTCTACTGGAAAACAATCTAATTTTTGATAATCTATGGTCACTGTATAAGAGATTTCTTTTAGTAAACCTGCCCTTGCTAACGCATACGGTCCAGCACAAATCGCTGCCACTAATTTTCCTTGCTCAGAAAATTGACGAATAACTGAAAAAAGCAGTTTCGCCTCTTTCATATGTATTTCATCTCCGCCCGGAATGATAATCCCCTCATATTCTTCTACACGCACTTCACTTAATTCTATATGCGGCTGTACTTGTAAGCCTGTTTCACTTATAATCATTTCTTTTGTTAAACCCGCTGTAATGATTTCATATTTCTTTTTCAGCAATGCTGTTGCTACCGTTATTTCAAACTCTGCAAATGTCGGGTATACGAATAATAATATTTTTTTCATAGCCTTTTCTCCCTTAGCCACCCTATAAAATATGCCTCTAATTCGTCCACTGATAATATATTAGTGTCTACATAAGTTACGGGAAATTGTTTATACCATTCTTTTTCAACTTCTACTAATTTAAATTGTTCCTCAAATGTACTTCGATTTCTTGTCCTATCATTATTTCTCCTATCATACAAACTCTCTTTCGAAACATCTAAATAAAAAATTGCATCCGAACGGCATTCTCTTAATTTATACAATTCATCTTTTAATTCTGTTTCTATACCCCACTCTTTCCCTATCAATTTCGGATAAAAGAGTGTATAAAATTCAATATCTTCTGGCCCRCGRTCAAAAATCAYGACTGAACTTTTCACATTTTGAAACTCTTTTATTTTTGCTTCAATAAACATTTTTTGATTYGTAATAAACCCCTCTTTTGAGTTCATATCTAAATGTAATTCTTTTCTTTTTTCTACAATTGGATAWGGRTTTTCRTATATAAYTGAAAGCTCATATTGCTCTAACCTTTTTGCCAATGTTGTTTTCCCACTTGCCATCGGTCCTTGGAGTGAAATTACGTATGTCATCYCTCTCATTCCCTTGTACTGTAWTACATAAATAATAAACAGAATTTTGAAAACTATCAACAAGATATATATCATCTTGTTTCTTATTCTTATCTAACTTATAATAAAAAATAGAGATTATGACGGACGCAAAATAATGTAAGCTTGGAAATCCAAGCTTACATTATTTTTTGCTTTCCCTTTTCTTATAAAAAGAGTATACTAGATTAGAACGTATGTTCTTAATAATTACATACAGTAAGGAGATAGAACAATGGTATACGACACAAAAGCAATTTCTTGGAATGCATCTTTAAAACAACTTCAACGCCGCTATACAAACAAACAAGTTGACCGAAAAGAATTTGAAGATATTGAACTGATGGAATTCTTCCGCGATAACGACTACATTCCTTTACCTACACATATAAGCGGCCTATCAACAACACGTTTTACTTCTTACTCTATTTTCACAACTGAAGATAAAGATCGTAAAGTTGGCACACTCATCATTGAATATGTAGAAAATGACAATGATATTTTATGTGTTGAACAACTATACTTCGTTTAAATCACAACGCTTGGTCAAAATGATCAAGCGTTCTTGCTTTCTATGAATCTCATTGCTTATAATATAAATAAAATACAAAATATTGCTTTCGTTAAAGGAGGGCATACAATTGCTTGAAGGATGGTTTAGTTGGTTTATAGTCGTTTGGACTGTTGTATTATTAGGGCTTATGTCCATTGGTGGATATTTTATGTTCAGAAAATTCCTAAAACGGTTGCCAAAAGAAGACGGTATGTCCATTTTGGATTGGGAAGATCACTATATTAATAAAACAAGACACTTATGGGCTGACGAACAAAAACAATTGTTAGAAGAACTAGTAAGTCCCGTTCCGGAATTATTTCGCGATGTTGCTAAGTCAAAAATTGCTGGCAAAATCGGAGAACTAGCATTACAAGAAAATGCCTCTAAAATTACACAAGATTTAATTATTAAAGGATATATCATCGCCACACCAAAGCGTGATCATAAATTTTTAGTTAAAAAACTACAAGAAAAAAAGATTGATTATTCTCATTATCAATCTTTACTAACAAAATACCCTTCGTAAAAAAAGATTGCTATTTTATAGCAATCTTTTTTATAAGCTCAACTTACAGTTACTGATTTTGTAGCAATTAATCTCGCTTTCGCTAAATCTATCTGTAACCCTACAGCACTCGTATAAATCGTATCACCAGTACCTGTAATATTTACAGAGGTATATGTTGTATTCGCAGCAATTSATCCTGTTGCATTTATATTTGCAATATTAGATTCGGCTCAAGACACTTAAGCTAAGCGAAATTTCGTCATTAACATTCCACTTTCATGTTGTATCAGTACCATCAAGTGGAGTAATTGTTAATGAAGGAACGTCTCCTATACGATCCAACCTAATCT
>NZ_JBFTMA010000177.1:0-7801 GCF_056396725.1 Bacillus sp. 05T31 | reverse complement strand
CCTCCAAATTGTTTTGTTAAAGTGTATATCTAAAAATAAATGAATTTAGTGTAATTAGGTTTGTTACAACTTGATGTAATCATTATAGTTACATGTTTGTGTTTTTGTCAATGGTGTTGTTTATGAAATTATTTTTTATTTTAGTATGCGCAGCTAGTGAAAGTAGAGTCAGAAAAGAACAAGGTATTTATATTGTGAGACCTAATATTTGGAAGGAATGAATTGTCGAAAAATGTTGATTTTTGAATATTTTTTGAATATAATTCGATTTATGGAGAAAAGGAGGGGTTAATTGTATGAATATTTTAGAACAATTCGTTTCATCAACGAATACAATTCTTTGGTCATATATTCTTATTGCAATGTTAATTGGTTTAGGGCTTTATTTTTCTATTAAATTGAAATTCGTACAACTTACTCATTTAGGGGAAATGATTCGATTAATGAGTGATGGCTTAACTGGAAAGACACGTAAAAAGGGAAGTGTATCGTCATTCCAAGCATTTTGTATGAGTTCAGCAGCTCGTATTGGTATCGGGAACTTAGCTGGTGTAGCGCTAGCTATTTCTATGGGAGGACCAGGAGCTGTATTTTGGATGTGGGTTATTGCGATTATTGGGGCGTCTTCAAGTTTCGTAGAAAGTACGCTTGCGCAAATTTATAAAGTAAAAGATGGCAGTGGCTTCCGTGGTGGTCCTGCTTATTATATGGAAGTGTTAGCGGTATTAGTCGCGGTTATTATTTTTGGTGGTGTAAAAAGTATTGCGCGTATGTCTGAAATGATCGTTCCGCCAATGGCGCTTATTTATATTGCAGTAGCAATTTTCGTCGTTATTAAAAATTAYTATTTAATACCGGATATGTTTACAGAAATCTTTAAAGGGGCATTTGGTTTAGATTCAGCTGTAGGTGGCGGTATTGGTGCTGCAATGAAGTTTGGTATTCAACGCGGATTATTTGCGAACGAAGCAGGTATGGGTAGTGCACCRAAYGCGGCWGCAACAGCGGATGTAACACAYCCAGCRAARCAAGGTTTTATTCAAACAATTGGMGTATTAGTAGATACATTCTTAGTATGTACATCRACRGCATTTATCGTACTATGTTCTGGTGCATATAAAGCAACAAATTTAGAAGGTATTGAGTTAACGCAAAATGCATTAAGTTCACAGATTGGTCCGTGGGCAAGCAGTTTCTTAGCAATTATTATTTTCTTATTTGCATTCAGTTCTCTTCTAGGAAACTACTATTATGGTGAAACAAATATTGAATTTATTAAACAAAGTAAAACTTGGTTAACAATTTACCGTATTGCGGTTGTAGGAATGGTACTATTCGGTTCTGTTGCGACGCTTCAAGTTGTATGGAATATGGCGGATTTATTTATGGGACTAATGGTAATGACAAACTTAATTGCGATTACACTTCTTGGCCGATTTGCATATGCTGCGTTGGCGGACTATGTGAAACAAAAGAAACAAGGAAAAGATCCGGTATTCAGTGCAGATTCTATTCCTGGTTTAACGAACACAGAGTGTTGGGATAAGCCGGCGGTAACAGATAAAGAAAAAGCAGTATAATAAAAAGGCGAGCATCGAGATGAATTCGATGCTCGTTTTTTTGTTGTAATTAATGATATTAAGGCTAAAAGATGATTAATATAATTTTTATAAAAAATACGGATGTTATAATTGTTAACATTTTCATGTCATAAAACCTTACATTTCTTGTCGAAAATTCTTGATTGTTAAAAGTTTTTAGAATATAATCTTCTTAGTGTTATGAAGAGGGGGAACGCAATGATGGATTTTTTAACTAGTGTTATTGGGGATATAAATAATGTTCTTTGGTCATATATTATTATTGCAATGCTAATTGGACTTGGGCTTTATTTTTCTTTCCGAGTAAAGTTTGTTCAAATACGTTACTTTGGAGAAATGATTCGTTTACTTGGGGATGGAGCGAGTTCAAAAACAAGAAAAGCGCAAAAAGAAAAAAGTGGTGTATCATCATTCCAGGCTTTTTGTATGAGTACAGCTTCTCGTGTAGGTACTGGTAACTTAGCTGGTGTAGCTATCGCAATCYCAGCAGGTGGACCAGGAGCGGTATTTTGGATGTGGTTAATCGCGGTAATTGGGGGTGCTTCTGCATTTGTAGAGAGCACATTAGCGCAAATTTATAAAGTAAAAGATGGGAATGCGTTCCGTGGTGGTCCAGCGTATTATATGGAAAAGGGTTTAAAGAAACGCTGGCTAGGAGTTGTCTTCTCTGTTCTAATAACAGTTAGTTTCGGATTAATTTTCAACGCCGTGCAGTCAAACACAGTAGCGGCGGCTTTTGATGGAGCATTTAACACAGATGGTAAGTTTGTAGGTCTGTTTATGGCTGGTTTACTTGCAATCATTATCTTCGGCGGAGTAAAACGTATTGCACGTGCGGTTGAAATGATTGTTCCAGTAATGGCAATTATATATGTAGCAGTGGCATTATTCGTTGTTGTAACAAACATTACGGCAATTCCATATGTATTTAAAGAAATTTTCTTACATGCTTTCGGAATTAAAGAAGTAGTGGGCGGGGGATTAGGAGCTGCGATTTTACTAGGGGTAAAACGTGGATTATTCTCAAATGAAGCAGGTATGGGTAGTGCGCCAAACGCAGCTGCGACTGCAAACGTAACGCACCCAGTTAAACAAGGTTTCATTCAAACTTTAGGGGTATTTACAGATACATTATTAATTTGTAGTTGTACAGCATTTATCATTTTATTATCAGATGTGCCTGGAGCGGCTGATTTAAACGGAATTCAATTAACGCAACAAGCATTAAGTCAACATATCGGACCGTGGGCTTCTATATTTGTAGCAGTTGCAATCTTCTTGTTTGCATTTAGTTCATTAGTAGGTAACTACTACTATGGTGAAACAAATATTGAGTTTTTAAATGGAAGTAAAGTTTTACTAAATGTTTATCGAATCGCGGTACTTGGTATGGTTATGTTAGGTTCTGTAGCAACAATTCAAATTGTTTGGGACTTAGCAGATTTRTTCATGGGTATCATGGCTATTATTAACTTAGTGGCGATTGTATTCCTTTCTAAGTATGCTTTCGCGGCATTATCAGATTACGTAAAACAAAAGAAACAAGGAAAAGATCCAGTCTTTTATGCGGRGTCTATTCCAGGTTTAAACAATACAGAGTGCTGGGACAAGCCAGCAGTAGCAGATAAAGAAAAAGCTGTATAATAAAAAGGAACGAGCATCAGAGAAATTTGATGCTCGTTTTTTTTATGGTGATAAACTAAAGGAAGAGGAAAAATACGAACATTAATGAGTGTTTTATAATAAAATGTATTTTTTTAATAAAAGTGCGGATGTGAGTTATAATTTGTGTTAGAATGGAAAATGGCTTTGAGACAAGAGATTTTATGGTTTTTCATATCCGATTGAAGGTTTTGGAGGAGAAATGGAAAGTTCGGATTATTCCTTGTTTTGAGTAGTCAGACGTTCAACGTTAATGAAGAGTTAAATGGAGGATTTTATTAATGAAGTTTGTTATGTTTCTTGTAGGACTACTAGTTGTATTCGTACTCGGCTTTCTTATAAGTTCTGATCGTAAGAAGATTAAGTATAAACCAATCGCAATTATGCTTGTTATTCAGCTAGCGTTAACGTATTTCTTATTAAATACGCCAATTGGTTATATTTTAGTAAAAGGAATTTCAGATGGATTTGGAGCGCTTCTTGGATACGCGGAATCTGGAATCGTTTTCGTATTTGGTGGCCTTGTTAATAAAGGAGAGGTTTCATTCTTCTTAACAGCTTTATTACCAATCGTATTCTTTGCAGTGTTAATCGGAATTCTGCAACACTTTAAAATTTTACCGATATTTATTCGTGCTATTGGTACTATGCTAAGTAAAGTAAATGGTTTAGGAAAATTAGAATCATATAATGCAGTAGCGGCCGCAATTGTTGGGCAAGCAGAAGTATTTATTACAGTAAAAGATCAATTAAGTAAAATCCCAAAACATCGTTTATATACACTATGTGCATCTTCCATGTCGACAGTATCGATGTCGATCGTTGGTTCTTATATGAAAATGATTGAACCAAAATATGTAGTAACAGCACTTGTATTAAATTTATTTAGTGGTTTCATTATCATTCATATTATTAACCCGTACGATATTACAGAAGAAGAAGATACACTGAAGTTAGAAAATAAGAAAAAACAGTCATTCTTTGAAATGTTAAGCGAATATATTATGCTTGGTTTCACGATTGCGATTACGGTAGCAGCAATGTTACTTGGTTTCGTAGCGTTAATTACAGCAATCAATAGCTTGTTTGATTCAGTGTTCGGTATTACATTCCAAGCTATTTTAGGATATATTTTCTCACCACTAGCATTCGTAATGGGTATCCCGCAAGCAGAAATGGTAACAGCGGGACAAATTATGGCAACAAAATTAGTATCAAACGAGTTTGTTGCGATGCTTGATCTAGGAAAAGTAGCTGGTGATTTATCAGCTCGTACAGTTGGTATTCTTTCTGTATTCCTTGTATCATTCGCGAACTTCTCATCTATCGGAATTATTGCAGGTGCAACGAAAGGAATCGATGAAAACCAATCAAACGTTGTTTCATCATTCGGATTACGACTTGTATACGGTGCGACATTAGTAAGTCTTTTATCCGCGATTATCGTTGGTGTTATGTTATAAAGTGAAACTTTAATCAGTGGGGGCTTTATCCCCMGCTGATTATTAGCCTTCACCAATCGGGCTTTTACGGGCAGTTAATCACCCACCTAACTTCTTTGTTTTCGCTGAATTTTGAGGTGGGGGTCTTACTGCCCGTTAAAGCGGGGTAAAAAGGGAGGCCCTAGCTCATAGCTAGGGCTATTTTTTATGGTGAATTTACATAAAAAAACCAATCTGTTAGGAATATATTAACATATAAAAATCTTTTAAAATTTATATTGCATTTCAATTAGATAACGCTTACAATTTGATTTGTAGGTGGTATCCATTTCAGACGTTAAATACGGTAGAGAAGAAGAGACTACCTGTTATAAATTGCAATTTATGTAAACGCTTACCTATTTTAGAAGACAGTTCAAAATATTTTAGGGGTTCATATTTTTTAACATTAATGGTCAGACGTCATTCGTTATACGACTGATAACTCATGGAAGTGGAGGATTCACATATGAAGTTAGTAATGTTTCTAGTCGGTTTACTTGTAGTATTTGTACTAGGGTTCCTTATAAGTTCAGATCGTAAGAAAATTAAATATAAACCAATTGCAGTTATGCTTGTAATTCAATTGGTACTTGCGTATTTCTTACTAAATACAAAGGTCGGATTTGTATTAGTAAAAGGGATTGCAGATGGATTTGGCGCTATTTTAAAATTTGCGGAAGCAGGGGTTAATTTCGTATTTGGTGGTCTAGCAAATGATGGACAAGCACCATTCTTCTTAACAGTATTATTACCAATTATTTTCTTAGCAGTACTAATTGGAATCTTACAACATATTAAAGTTTTACCGATTATCATTCGTGCAGTCGGTTTCGTATTAAGTAAAATTAACGGTTTAGGAAAACTTGAATCATATAATGCAGTAGCAGCGGCAATTGTCGGCCAAGGTGAAGTATTTATTACAGTAAAAGATCAATTAAGCAAATTACCGAAAAATCGTTTATACACACTTTGTGCATCATCAATGTCAACAGTTTCGATGTCAATCGTTGGTTCTTATATGAAGATGATTGATCCAAAATATGTAGTAACAGCACTTGTACTAAACTTATTTAGTGGATTTATTATCATTCATATTATTAATCCGTATGATGTGAACGAAGAAGATGACATTTTAGAATTACAAGAAGATAAGAAACAAACATTCTTTGAAATGTTAGGCGAATATATTATGCTAGGTTTCTCTATCGCTGTAACAGTAGCGGCGATGTTAATCGGTTTCGTAGCATTAATTACAGCAATTAACGGTGTGTTCGATTCTATTTTCGGAATCACATTCCAAAGCATTTTAGGATACATCTTCTCACCATTAGCATTCGTAATGGGTATTCCAACATCAGAGATGCTAACAGCGGGGCAAATTATGGCGACGAAATTAGTAACAAACGAATTTGTTGCGATGCTTGATCTTGGAAAAGTAGCTGGCGATTTATCAGCTCGTACAGTAGGTATTTTATCAATCTTCCTTGTATCATTTGCGAACTTCTCATCTATCGGAATTATCGCAGGTGCAACGAAGAGTATCGATGGAAAACAAGCAAACGTTGTATCTTCATTCGGATTAAAACTTGTATACGGTGCAACGTTAGTAAGTATATTATCAGCGATTATCGTTGGGGTTATGCTTTAATAAAGTGAAACTTTAATCCGTGGGGGACAAAGCCCCCCCACGGATTATTAGCCCTCACCAATCGGGCATTAACGGGCAGTTGATCTCCCACCCAACTCCTTTGCTTTCACTGAATTTTGAGGTGGGGGTCTTACTGCCCGTTAATGCGGGGTAAATAACAAAAAGTCGTTTATCTCTCATTTAGAGGATGGACGGCTTTTTTRTTTTGGTATGATAAATATAATAGCGCAGCGAGGGGGAATTAGGKTGMMAGAACGRGATAGTTTAAGGGAGTTTGATGAGRTTATAGAGAACATTGATSAWTTAACTGGAGAAGATGCTAGAGCGTTTTTGAAATTGCTACACGGATACTTGAGTATAGTAGAAGAAGGAGATGGGACTTTTACTCATAGTGACTTTGTTGAAAAGGTTTCAGGGCTTTATAAGATGGATTTACCGAAGTTTATTAAGGTTCGAGAAGAAATAAACAAGCAATGAGAACGGGCTCATTGCTTGTTTGGTTTAACTTGCTTTATCCAAACCTCTTTTAAATTGTGGTTTCTCTAAATAAGTTCCCAGTCTCCATACATATTCAACAGGGCCCATGCGGTATTTCTGTAGCCAATAAGTGCTAACAAATAGTTGAATCGTATAAATTCCAATGGTCAAAAGAATACCGAAGAAATATCCGATTTTACCGAATAAGCCAAAGCCGTATGCGTAAAAAATAGTTGTTGTGATAATGGATTGAGCTAAGTAATTACTAACCGACATTTTCCCCATATTCGCCATATATGTTAGTAAGCGCGATGCTTTTTTGTAATGGAATAATAAAATAATTGTGCTTCCGTAAAAGAATGTCATGGTTACTGATGTAAGGCCATCTTGTAACATAATTAAAATTGGATGCTTTACGAACATGGCTAAGATTTTAATTGTAAAAGAGAAAATACCAGTGATAAGCCAAATCTTTTTGATAGAAGGTATGTGTTTATCAATCTCAAATAACCAGCCCTTTTTTCCTACATACATTCCGAGTAAGAAAAGTGGGGACATAAAAATTATTGCGAAAATTGATATGAAAACTAGTCCGAAGAAACCGTTAATCCCAATATACTCGAAAGGACTTTCAGTTAATCTAAAGTTGACATGATCCATATAGCTTCCAGTTTCATGAACTTTATGCTCTTTTTCAATATAAGGAGCAAAATCATTAATATTTGTATTTGGATCAGTTTGATAAGACATAAGTGTAATGAGTGCGAGTAGAATAGTTGCCCAAATCAATAATGTTTTTGGTTTTCTATTTATAAACATCATTAAGAAAATCCCGATAAGCCCGTATGCAAATAAAATATCTCCGGACCAAATAAAGGTGCCGTGAATGAAACCTAGTAGTAAAAGAATGCTAATACGCCTTATATATG
>NZ_JBFTMA010000176.1:0-8022 GCF_056396725.1 Bacillus sp. 05T31 | reverse complement strand
CTGCTATCTCTTCTTTTGGTAAAGGATAAAAAATAGGTGTTTGATTAGATTTAACACTCTCGTCTGCTACAATGTGTTTTTTCAAAAAATTAAACATGTTTTAATTACCTCCTTATTACAGAAGGGCTGTTTTCAATGCTTCCTCAAGCATTGTATTGAAATCATTATATGTTTTCATCACTGTGCCAGATGGTTTATCAAGTTCTAAGTAATTACCATCAGATAAGTTTTTACAAAACCACGCAATACTTGAATCTCCAAAGAAAAGATACTCTTTTTGAAATTCATTTTCATACCAAATCTCATTCGTGTCTATAAAGCCGCAAATTTGTTCATCTTTTTCTGTTTCTAGTAAAGGAGAATCAACTCCGTAAAGTACCAGCCCATTAAAATCTAAACCATTTATAATTTTAAGAAACTCTTCGTATTCACTCGGTAAATCAACATTAAATTTCTCTTTTGCATGTTCTCTTAATTTCTGAACTTCGCTATCTGTTGCTGGTGTACTCAGTTTATCATTAAAACTTTTCTCTATTTTTTCAATTTCTAAAATCAGATTTTTCCACATATAAATTTCACCATTGCTTCAGCTTGAATCTGTTCAAAAATTTCTTTCTCATTCCCCTCATAATTGTCTAACATTCTTAGGATTTCTGAAACTTTTGTGTCCATGCTGTTAACTCCTATCAGTTATTTTAAGGACTTTCTTTTACATGTCCGCTTTTGAATCCCATACCTCTACAAATTCAAAGCCTTTTAAATCACTCTCTAAAACTGCATTTCTAAATTCGTCAGACACTAAAACAGTAGAGGAGTGTAATCTTTGATTTAAATAGGCTTTAAATATTATCTGCCCTTCAACTATATTAGGCAAAAGTAATAAACTTCACCTGTAACATCATGGGTTAGCGGAAGGAACTCAACATTATTACAAATTAGAGGTTCTAATACCTCTTTTGCTTTTCTACTAACCATTGGCGTGCCAAGTTCCCCCCAGAACATAGGACAATCACTATGGTTATCTCCTTCTACACATTCAACAAGAATTTCTCCCCATGAATCAGATAGCTTTATTGCCAAATCAATTTTTTCATCGAAATATTTTTTACGGTCTTCTTTCAAATTTAATAGTTGAAAAGATTTATAGTTATCAAATAAACTTTTTAATTGCCAAATTTTCATACCTTTTACTCCTTTATAATTCAATTAGTAAAACAATTAAGATTATTTAGGTTGATTTAGTTTTAAACTACCGTCCAATAACCTTTCTCTTATATTCTGCAAAGCTGCAACTGCATCTGCTTGATTACCCCCAAAGCGTTTAACTTCGCTTAATACTCTGTATACTTCTCTTATATACTCTGGACTATGATTACCTATATGTAATGCTTCAGTAGTTACATAATCGTTCACTTTATATGGTAAAAATACCCCATTAGCAGCAGAATCATGATGTATTCCAAACTCTTCTAATAGTTCTTGTACCTGTGCCGCCCTTTTATCATTCCAAGGTCCTATGTGATGTGCCGCATTAGGATATGGCGGTGGCTCAATTCCTGCTTATTTAAGTTCTGCACGTAATTTTTGAGATGCTGTATACGAATCGGGATAATCATTTTTTACATCTACTCTATCAAGAACTTTATCTGCATAATCCTTTATTACTTCTTGAACATCTTTGACCCTACTTCTTCCACCAGTTTTGGAAAACATAAATGTATCACGGGCTTCTTGTAACATTTCAGAAGCTTTTCTCTGTGCACTTCCAAAGCCACTAGCACCTGCGAATGCAAAACGTTCTGTCAACGGTAATTTATTCGCAACAGAAGAGATTCCTGTAGAAAACTTTGCTAGATTTACACCTTCACCGAGTGTAGTTACTTTCCCTACATTGCTTATCCCTTTATCCCCAATCCATCCTAACCCAAATTCCATAAAAATACTTGTTCCCCACTTTGTACCACTTTCTAAATCACCATGCCAAACATCATTCATAAATGAATCCGAAAAAGTATTACACATAGTATATGCCGTCTCTAGAGGGTGACCTATAGCATACTTGATATTTTCTTTTGTTACTGTATCGTCTAGTGAATTGAATCCTTCTACAATCTCTCCGATAACTTGCCCAGAACCAACGTATATACCGTCCCAAACTTTTCTAAGCATAGATTTTTCAAGGGAGGTATCATCATACATTGCCCCTTCTTCGATATTATCATCTGATAAATTGTCATTTAGAAGATTGCTAGCTTGGCGTGCCCTATCTTCTCCAATCGCTTGAATAGCAGTTGTCCACTCCATATTCAACCCTTGTGTACTAAATGTACCACTTGCAGGACTAAARCCTTTTCCACTTTGWACYTCYGCYAAACCTGTCGCAATGCTAGCGGCTAGTTGGAGTGCCGTATCATAATTAYTACTAGAARTATAATTAAATTCATATAGATGTTCTAATTTTTCTTGCAGTTTTTTCCTCATGACAGTAAAAAGATTTRCCATAGCWTCCATACCTGGGATTGGCATAGCTTGACTGATGGCTTCCATACTTGCTTTCATTCGGTCAATTTCTCGAATTTGTTCTAATATTTCTTGTTCGATTACATCTGTCGAAGCGACTTGTGATTGAAATTGACTTGGAAAAGCATCATTCTGACGAATTAACTCTTCACACAGATAAATGATTCCTTGTGCTAAAGGACGAAAGGTTTGTACAAAAAATGATTTTGCACTGCTATAAGTTTGTCCTTGTAGAACAGTATCAATTGCAAAGGCGTCAATCAACTGAATGACTTGTTCCATGCCTTGAATGGTAGCGATACATACAGCATTCATGCTTTGATTCTGATTCTGTACTTCTCCCAAATACATATTTAAACTCATGCATTGACCTCCCTTGCCAATTGTTTCTGTTGATAGGAAAAGTCACTTTTCATTTGAACCATAATACCCCTTATTTTCCTAGTATTTCATAAGAAAATTATACCACTCTTAATTATTGCACCGTTCTAAATACTTGGTTTTTAATGAAAATTTAATTCACCTCCTTTAAAAAGGAGGTGAATTAACTAGTTTTCTTCTATATAAATAAAAGGAACATATACGGCGGTCCTTTCAAAATATCCCCTTCCTTAACTTCTCCTTGGCAGACTCAAGGATTCGCCTCACTTTCTCAGGGTGATTTATACCGTATAAACACCCTTAATCTCTATATGATAAATGTGGGCTTTCTAAATACGTTGTTATTAAATTTGCTTCAGTATTATCACAATACTGTTCTATAATATTGCGAAGATAATTAGCAATCGTTGTTTCACTAATGGTCTTTCCATAATCAGTTCTACGTGTTGGATAATTAATTTGTTCACTAGCTGTATTAGATGTAAATGTGTATTTACCACGTTCCCTTAAATATTTAATATACGTCCGAATATGAAGAGGTTTTACCTTATCAACATCCGTAACTTTTAATTCTCTTTCTAAATATGAAGCAAATAACTTAGATGCTTTGCATCGCAATGAAGCAAAAAGTTTTCAGCATTCATCTGAAAGTTATTCATACAACAAAAAAACCTCCTAGCTATTGGAATTAAAATTTCAATCCAATAAATAGAAGGTTTTTAAATTAACCGCCAATTACCTATGTACTTTATTGCCTACATACGTAATTCGTTGGTTATTAAATTTTGTTATGAAATACGCTTAACACCTTGATATTACAGCGTTTACGAAGCCTTATGTTCAAGTCTTAGCTTATCCGCAACCATTGCGATAAACTCGGAATTCGTAGGTTTTGCTTTTGACATGGATACAGTATAACCAAATAAGGACGAAATAGAATCAATATTCCCACGGCTCCAAGCTACTTCAATTGCGTGACGGATTGCGCGCTCGACACGGCTTGCTGTTGTATTATATTTCTTTGCAATATCTGGATATAATACTTTCGTAATAGATCCTAGTAATTCGATATCATTGTACACCATAGAGATTGCTTCTCGTAAGTACATGTACCCTTTAATATGAGCGGGTACACCAATTTCATGAATGATACTTGTAATACTCGCATCTAAGTTTTTCGGTTTTCCATCGATCGTTGTTGCTGATCGGAAAGATGGTAATGGACGTTTAATAGTAGCACTTTCCTTACCACTAACTTGACGAATATGACTTGTTAAATTCTCCATATCAAATGGTTTTAATATGAAATATGATGCCCCTAAATCAACCGCTTTTTTCGTCACATCTTCTTGTCCGAATGCTGTCAACATAATAACGCTAGGTTGTCTTAACCTTTCAATATGTCGCATTTTCTCTAGCACAGCCAGACCATCTAAATGTGGCATAATAATGTCTAAAACGAGTATATCAGGCTGCTTTTCTTTCAATAAGTTTAAACATTCTTGACCATTGTAAGCAATTCCGATAACTTCCATATCATCTTGGGCAGCAACATAACTCTCTGGCATCGATACCAATTCTTTATTATCATCCACAAGACATACTTTAATTTTCTCCACAGTTTTTCCTCCCTTACCGAATCGATTCTTCCGACATGTGTAAGCTTCTAGGCTACATGAATTGTTCGAYAATTGTGTGAAAATTCCCTTTAAAGTTTCTTACTTTCCGATAAAATCACAAAAAAATATGTTTATCGTTCATTTTTTTACTTTCGCAACACATTCCATCATAGAATTACAGCGAAACGTTCAACCCTTTGCTTATATCTTACAACAAAAAACAGCTCTTGCGGAGCTTTTACAAAATTTCAACGAATTTTTCAAAAGAAAAGCGAGCTAATATGTATTAGCTCGCTTTTTTCTCTTGATCATAAATATTAATTCCAGCCTCATGTAACATCCATTCAATATGAACACCGTATCCTGACGTTGGATCATTTACAAATACATGTGTAACCGCACCAATTACTTTCCCATTTTGTACAATCGGACTTCCACTCATTCCTTGTACAATACCACCCGTTTTTGCTAGTAAACGTTTATCTGTCACTTTTATAACCATACCTTTTGTAGCCGGGAACTTTTGTGGTACCGTACTAACAACTTCAATATCAAACGCTTCCACCTTATCTTGATCAATAACTGTTAATATTTTCGCTGGCCCTTCTTTTACTTGATGGGATAATGCGATAGGCATTGCTTTATCCATTATGCCGTTTGTCATATCTGTGTTTAATTTCCCAAAAATACCATACGGGCTATTTATTGTAATATTACCAATCACTTCACGATCCGGTGAAAATCTTGCTAATTTTTCTCCCGGGTTCCCGTGACTTCCTCTTTCAATAGACGTTACTGTCGAACGCATAATTTGTCCATCTTCTACTTGAATTGGCTTTTTTGTATCATTATCGGAAATTACATGACCAAGCGCTCCATATTTCATRGAATCTGGATGTACAAATGTCATCGTTCCGATACCAGCTGCTGAATCACGAATATACAGTCCAATTCGGTAAGAGGATTCACCATTGTCTTTTTGTGGTGTTAGCTTAGCACGAATATATTTTCCATCTCTTAATAAAACAAGATTAAGCGGTTCACCTGTTTCTCCACTATTATGAATAAATGGTGCTACATCACTCATTCTTTCAATTGTTTTACCATTGATTTCAGTAATCATATCTCCAATCTGTACACCAGCTGTTTCACCAGGAGATACTTTACCCTTTTCAGTTTGAATTAAATGATGGCCTACAACAAGTACACCTTTTGTGTTCAATTTCACACCAATCGATTGTCCACCTGGAATAACTTTAAAATCTTTTAATACTTTCACATTTACTTTTTTCACTGGAAAACCAGCAAGTTGAAAAACCATATCAGCTTCACCATTTTGGTGAGAATTTACCATAAGTTCTTGTTCATTTGAACTAACAGTAAACACATTACGATTTGTAGATGCAGCCTTAAAAACTGGTAATGATGCTATTTCTGATTGTTGTCCTTCAAAAACAACAAGTTGCTTCGGAGATGAAATAAACGTTCGAAGCGGTTTAAAACATCCAATAAAAACTAGAGAAACAAGGAGACAAAGACCTATTATTTTTCGAAATCTTTCTAATTTCAATTTGTTCACTCTCCTCGCTCCTACCCCACATTCAGCCTCTTGGCTTCACTTTTTAATCTCTCCTTGCAGCGCTTTATTTATAACCGGAAGAATTAAGAAATCGTCATTTGAGAAAAAAAAGCTATCCATTACTGGATAGCCTCTGCTGTCTGTTTGAAATGATGCGCTTGCGTAAGTAACTCTTTCGCATGCTCTGTCGTTAAATCTGTAATTTCAACACCAGAAATCATTCGAGCAATTTCTGTTACTTTTTCATCCGTACTTAACACAGTAACCGATGTAATCGTACGATCATTCGCCACTTGTTTTCTAATAAATAAATGAGAGTCCGCCATTGAAGCTACTTGAGGTAAGTGCGTAATACAAAGTACTTGCGAGTTTACTGATACACGATAAATTTTTTCCGCAATAGCCTGTGCAACCCGACCACTCACACCCGTATCCACTTCATCAAAAATAACAGATGCAACACCTTGATGCTTAGAAAAAATGCTTTTTAAAGCTAAAATAATACGAGATAACTCTCCGCCAGAAGCGACCTTTGAAAGTGGCTTTAACGGTTCACCCGGATTCGTTGAAATATAAAATTCCACATGATCGTAGCCATCCGCCGTAAGTTTTACCGGTGTTCCTTCCACGAGAGGTTCTTCTACATTTCCTACCCTCTTCATAATTCTCACTTCAAATTTCGTTTTTTCCATATATAGTTCTTTTAATTCTTGATGAATAGCGCTTGTAAGATGATCTGCAAGCTCATGACGCATAGTACTTAACAACGTTGCTTCTTTTACAATAACACCTTCTAATTTCGTTAACTGCTTTCTCGTCGTTTCAATATGCACGTCTTTATTTTCAATCGTAAAAATTTCTTGTTCAATTTTATCAGCATACGCTAAAATCTCTTCTACAGTATTTCCATACTTTCTCTTTAACATACGGATTTCATTCAAACGTGTTTCAATTTCATCTAGACGTTTCGGATCATATTCCATCATATCTAATTTTTCTCTAAGCTGGTATGCAACTTCTTCTAATAAGTAATAACTATTCGCAATAGAATCATGATTTTCTTGATACGCTTCATCTAAGTGCGTAATACTCTCCATTTGTCCCATTGCATTTCTTACGTGATCCAATCCCTGTCCGTCTCCACTTAACGAACGATACGCATCTCCTAATGCTTTATAAATCTTTTCAAAATTGGAGATTTTTAATCGTTCCTCAGTCAATTCATATTCTTCATCCATTTTTAAATCCGCCTTACGAATTTCTTCATGTTGGAATTGAATTAAATCTAGACGATGGGCCATTTGTTGTTCATTTTCACTTAAAGATTTCAGCTGTTTTTTTAACTTCTCATAGTCTGTATATACATTTTGATATATGCCCAATTGTTTAACAATGCGATTTCCATCAAAATGATCAAGCATAAACATATGACGCTCTTCATTCATTAAATCTTGTGTTTCATGCTGTCCATGAATATCAACTAGCGTTTTTCCAATCTCTTTTAATATGCTGAGTGTAACAAGTTTCCCATTTACACGACAGACACTTTTTCCGTTCGCAGCGATGTCACGCTTCAAAATAATCATGCCATCTTCTATTTCTATATCTAACTCTTCTGCCTTTGCGATACATGGATGTTTGTCATCTTCTACATAGAATAAGCCTTCTATCTCAGCCTTTTCTGTTCCATATCGAACAAATTCTGCTGAACCACGGCCACCAACAAGCAAACTAATTGCATCAATAATAATGGATTTTCCAGCTCCTGTTTCACCACTTAAAACGGTTAAACCTTTTTGAAAAGAAATATTTAATGCCTCAATAATAGCAAAGTTTCTGATCGATAATTCCGATAACAATGCCCCATTCACCAATAATAGCAAAGTTTCTGATCGATAATTCCGATAACAATGCCCCATTCAC
>NZ_JBFTMA010000175.1:0-7107 GCF_056396725.1 Bacillus sp. 05T31 | reverse complement strand
TTGCTAACTCCCTCTTGAGGTGCACCCCAGAATTCGTACTGGTTATAAACATATACGTAATTAGCCGCACCAACATTATTGACAACTCCAAGTGAGATTCCTAAAGCCGCAGTTTGTACAGCAGCTGCCGTTACATAGAAAGTATAAAATGCTACACAACGTCCCGTACCATCATTTTTTTGAACTTCTTCTTTTTTTGTTAACTTAGCGTCCAAACTTTCTAATGCCTTATCTAAAATAGTTCCACCTTTTTCAAAAGCATTATTGATTTCCAATGAATTTTTTGTATCTATAGCGTTCTTTAATTCATTAAAATAATTGGAATCAACAGATTTCATTTCTACTACAATTGCATCAATAACTTGCTTTTGCTCTTTTGAATTAGATTTTGCTAACAATTCTTTTGTCCATATTTGAGGGAATGATTTAGCAACCTGGCCTTCACCAAATATAACTCCTCGAAAGATTTCTTCTCCGGTAAATTTCTTGCTAGTTTGGGCATTTGCGATTGAAGGACCGTTAAAAAACGATATACTAGTGACAATCATAGTAACTAATGTTAAAATAGATAATATTCTTTTAAATTTAGCTTTCATTTTCTTTTTTTCTCTCCCTTTTTTTTGATAGTTTGCTAAGAAATCTTTTCTGAAGTTTTTTCATTAACCACCCCCTTAAGTTTTAAAGGTACGAAGATTTCTTTAGCCTTATATAATGATTTTATGGGTTTTTCAGCAGGCCTTAAATATAGAATTAAGACACCTGTCATCACCATTGAAAAGCTAATCAACCCAAGCATAACGGCAATTGTTTCATGCATTAATAATGCAAGAGTTAAGTAATATTTCCAATGTTTTTTAGGTGCTACTAAAGCTGCAAATAACATAATCTGTAGAACCATTGTCCCCCATGTTGCCATTGCAACATATTTTGAAGTTAAAATGGGAGATATTAAATTCAGTAATACATTAGGAAGTCCTAGCATATGATCTTGTAAGAAATAATATACTGCTGTTCCGTTAATCCATTCTGAATTTCCTAATTTAGCTATGGTAGAATGCAGATATAATATAGCTACTTGAATTCTGATAGCCCATATTGTGACTAATGCTATAATCCTATATATGTAACTTTTTGTATCTAAAACTTTATTGTCTGGTTTATACCAATGCCATTTTCTATTGTCTGTTAATGTAAGTGGTATTAACATAAAAGTAATAACTGCGGCTACTTGTTCGCCTCCATCTATAGTTGTTGCTGCTGTTTGGAAACTATAAGCTATATACCAATGAACAATTCCTGTATATCTAGGTCTCCAGCCAGATGCTATAATCAGTAGTAGAATAACAAATATCCATTTTATTATTGTTAAATTTAAATAGCTATTGGAGACTAAACAGAATGCGCTATAGGTATTTTCGCAATTTGGAAAATCGCTATTGCCAGCACCTGGTCTAAAAAATATTTCAGTTCTATTTAATCCTAAAGTTAAAGCTGTTGACAGAGCTATCAAAGTTCTAGCTAGCCCATATACATTTGTCCAAGGGTTATTGTTATTAACCCAATTTAATAGATTATTACTTATTTTTTCGAACATATTGAATTCACCTTCGTTATTTTAGATGGCATAACTATTTCTTTGTTCTTACTCCATGCCCAAGGAACAGGTTTTTGTAAAATAATCCCGTATTCCCCACATACAGTAGCATTTTTTGTTGGATTATTAATTTTTATAGGTTCTTTTATTTCTTTTAGGCAATTCGTAGGGTTTTTGCTACAAGAATTCCACTGTTCTTTTTTAACGCCTTCCATTAATAGACCAACTTCAATTCCTTGAGAACGACCTTCTCTTTTTAATCCAAACATATTTACCGGCATATTATTGGGCCATTTAGCGGCAGTTTTTCCCGTATTTGGATCAACAAGATTTATCATTTCTTCTCTAGGGTCCTTACTATAAAAACCCCATCCTTGTGGGATTGTATTGCTAACTAGTAATTTATTTTTTGTGCTTACTGAAAAGGTACTGCCAGGTAACACGGCGATAATCGAATAAAGAAAGAAAACAAGCCATATTAATGAAATTGTAATAAAAATAAGTACACCATAATTTAATGTTTTTTTTGATATGTGCGGTTGCAAACAAAAAGCTCCTTTCCTTTTTAGTTTTTTGTAAATTGATAAATCTCCAAAATTAACAAAATATGTTTATTTTTCTCTATATTTGTAATAATATACTATATATACGACATACACAATACAAATTGTGTAAAATTGTCAAAAAATTTTTTTTTTTGAAAATAAGGAGGTTTTTTATGTTCATAGCTCAAATTTGTGTGATATCTGTTGCATTATTTCTTATAGTCATGGGGATTTTTCTATTGAATAAAAAAGGGTATAGATTCATTGCAGGATATTCTCCAGAAAAAGTAAAAGATCATGATAAGTTTGGAAGAGTTAATGGTATTTTTGTAATTATTGCTGGTGTTTTAGCGATTGCATATGCTTTTTTTATTGATATTGTTCCTAGTTTTGTTTTCATAATTGTTCTGTCTGTACATTCAATTGTTATGATAATAGCTAATCAAAAGTTATAAATTCGAAAGGGATTCGACTATGCGGAGATTCAGCGGAGATACTAATAAAACTAAGTCATAGGCGTATTTTTATTCCTAGTTAAATAATTATGAATAAATTTTATCAATAAAAATCCGGTTTCTGAATTCTTCAGAAATCGGATTTTTTAGTTCTTCTAGTATAAAAAGGACATAAAAACGTTAAATAAAGGGGGAGCTTCGCTCTGTAGTAATCTATTTTTCCAAATGGTCTTTGAACACTACGCTCTTCAAATGATGCTCCATAAATTATCTCTTTAGAATCTATGGACACAATAAACCAACTTTCTGTAGATGGAGGTTCAGTAAAAGGCATGCTTCGATGGATTTCTAGGTTTCCAATTGGCTTTTCGATATGTAGTGTGATGCCTTATACTTGGTGCATACTATAGTTTTAAAGACTTATTTAATAATAGACTAACAGAAAAAAATACCGAATATTAGATCGATTTAAACAACAGACTGTACAACTCTTGTAAATGCTTCCAAAATTGCAGAATTTGTTATAAATCAAGGCTTCTATGTTGAAGTGACTACAGCAGTTAATTATGCAGGTTACTTAAAATACAAACGGGCTCTAGAAAATAGAATTATTATACCTGTTTGTGGTACAGGAATTAAATCAAAATAACTGCGATAATAAACTAGTGTGCATTTTTTAATGGGACTACCACTTTTTGAATTCTGGTACAAAAATCATTTAATAGAGACGTAGAATCTATACAGTCCCTTCAATTCTAGATTATGATGGAATTCTAAACAAATTATGTACAAATTCAATTTCATCTTGGATAGACTTCACCTGTTAGTAAAGTTGTCCTTTCTTCAGCATATACATGGTTTCGGTGCCACCTAATATAGAGATCGCTATCTTAAATGACTTGAAYCCYAACATMGAGCGCACRCGTTTTTTAATAAAACGATGGTCTTGTTCCACTATATTATTAAGATATCTAACTTGCCTTAGTTGTATGCCTTTAGGCATATGTTTCTCTTCATTCAACGCTTGTATCGCTACAGGATAAGCATAGTTCTTATCTACTGTTATCACACGAGGTTGAGAAGCGCATGCAAAAGCCAATGCTTTCTTGAAAAAGCAATTGGCTGCTTGTTTATCTCATGATTTACTTAGATAAAAGTCAATGGTATTACCTGCGGAATCTACAGCATGATATAAATACATCCATTGGCCTCTTACTTTGATATAGGTTTCATCAACTCTCCATGATCCATTTGTTGATTTAAGATGATATCGTACTTTCTCTTCTAATTGAGGTCCATATTGATGTACCCATTGCATAATTATTGTGTGAGTTATTAATAATCCTTATTCTTCTATCATCCCCACCAGATTACGAAATCAAAATTGTACCGCAGCTACCATCTTACTGTTAATAAAATTAGTTCAGGCTAATAATGTTTCCACTTGAACAAATTTTACTTTCCCATACTGATCACATCCTTTTTTAGAGTGCTAATATCAGTATTTCCCAATTCCAGAGATTAGTTGCATAATTATTACAGTTTTTGCACTAGAACCAGTTTACTTGTTTACATTTATTGTATAATATAGTAACGTTAATTAGTAAGAAAATTCTAAATTAGGAGTGGGGATATGGGATTAAATGTTGAATTTAAAAAGTTACTAGTATTATTTACAGCAGTAACTCTACTAATTACACTTTTAATGTTTTTTAACAAACCTTATAGTGTAAAAGCAGAAACAAAAAAAGAATTTACAGGTGAAGAAATTTATAGAGGTGTAGTATTTGGACAAGGAAAAGTTGCAAAGGAACTCCCTCAAATTTGGGATGTGAAGAAAATGCAAATAGCTAATTCAAAAGAGAATACAGAAGTCGTCAATAAAATTATTATGGAAATAAAAGCGAAGGATTCTATTTATTTTAAAAGATTAGAACAATCTATTAAAACGAAAGATTTTGTGGCAATAAAAAAAGAATTTGAATATGGTAGCATACTATTAAAAAATACAGTAGAAAATCTAAATTTTAATGTACAAACACAAAAAAATACTCAACAAAATGATATAGTAAACTCAGCACTCTCAAAAATACAAATAGTAGTATTGCCGGCAGTATTGCCAAATGGTATAGTATTGAATAATATTTCTAATATAGTAATATTCACTGGATTTGGAAATGAAAGTGAGCTTGAAAAGGAAAAATTGATTCAAGATATCTCTAATAACATTATTAATTAAAAAATGCGTGATTCGGATGAAAAAAATATAAGTATACTAGCAATAAAATTCTAAAAAATTCAATGATTTTTAATCCTAAATTATACTCAAATAGAAGCAAAACAAACTTTGTATGGATGAATTAGGAATAATCGAGCAGCTGTTTCTTTTTAAAGAAATAGCTGTTTCTATGTTTTAGGATTCCGGTGTGAAAAGAACTTAAGGAATATAGATGGTCCCCCTGTTGGAAAACAGTAAAATCACCATCCAGCACACAAAAACGAAATACCCACTCATCAACTTAAGAAATCAATTCACCTTCAAGATGATAAAGTTAGCTTCTTATTTGAAAAAGAGCGAGATATATTACTGAATTACATACAATAAAGATAAGGCTAAGAGCTTAAATAACTTATGCTATTAAAAATCATTTGAATATTCACGGTTATCTAACCACTATACGAGGTATCGTCACATCATCACGAAGCTAAGGGGTTCTGTTGCAAAAATCATTTGATAGAGACGTAGAACCTATACAGTCTATTCAATTCTAGTTTATGATGCAATTCCAAACAAATCATGCTCAAATTCATCTTCATTTTGGATAGACCCCTCTTGTTGGTGAAGTTGTCCTATTTTCAGTATATGCAGGATTTCGACACTACTCAATATAGAGATTGTTATTTTAAATGACTTGAATTCCAACATAGAGTGCACATTTTTCTTAATAAAATGATGATCTTGTTCCACTATATTATTGAGATATCTAACTTACCTTAGTTGTATGCCTTCAGGCATGTGCTTCCCCTCTTTCAATTCTTGCATCGTTAAAGTTTAGGCAGGATTCTTATCTACTGTTATCACACGAAGTTAAGAAACGTACGAAAAAGCCAATGCTTTCTTGAATAAGTGCTTAGCTTCTTGTTTATCTCTTGATTCACTTAGATGAAAATTAATGATATTCCCTTCGGAACCTACGGCACGATATAAATACATCCATTAACCTTTTATCTTGATATAGGCTTCATCGACTCCCCCATGAGTCATTTATTGATTTAAGATGATATCGTACTCTTTCTTCTAATTGAGACCTATATTGATGAACCCAGTGCATATTTATTGTGTGTTGTATTGATAATCCTTGTTCTTCCATCATTTCCACCAGGTTACGAGAGCTCAAATTGTACCTCAGGTACAATCTTAATTTTATTAAGATTGGTTCAGGCTGATAATATTTCCACCTAAATAAGTTTTGCTTTTCCATACTGATTACGTCCTTTTTTAAAGTACTAGCATCAGTATGTCCCAATTTCAGAGATGAGTTACATAAGGTCTTACATTTTTTGCACCAGAACCATTGGTGGACTTAGAAATTAAAGCGATTAGAAAAATGGGGAATAAAATTAAGATTACGAGGACGTATTTTTCGTTTAATAAAGAGTATATAAAAAGAAAGTTGAGGCTTAAATAAAATAATTAAGAGTGCATATAGATAGAAGTATATTCAGTTTATCATTAAGAAAAGTAAGAAATACAATTGTAATCCATAGTCTTTGTATTTCTTACTTTTTCTTCTCTTATAATACTCAAAAAAATATGGAGTTTCTAGTAAGAAAAGTTACAATATTAACATTCAAAGAAATGAAATTCTAATAACTAGTTAATACTGTTAGTTTGTACATAAAATTAAAATTTAGCTTAATAAGATAGTTGGTTAACAATATCCTGAATAAGTTTTTCCTGTTCTAACTTCTTACTTGTTTTAACATTAGCAAGAGCAGATACTTCAAGATTCTCCTTTGAACCAGCATACATTACGTAATATTTACTATTATCAATAAATGTGAACAGTCCCAAACCTGGTTTATTAAGGTATTTTGAATTGTTATTATCAAGTTTAAGTTTATCTATTGCTTGATTTAATAAATAACTTCCATTTTCAAATGCTTGACTTATTTCTAATGGTTCCTTTGAATTGACTGCCTTTTTCAAATTATTGAAGTAAAAAGGGTCACTTAATTTCATTTCATTAATAAGCTTAGTAGTAAATTCTAATGATTCCTTAGAGTTTACATTATGGATTTTTTCTTCATCCCATACTTGAGGAAATAACCTTGCAACTTTCCCTTGCCCTAATACCACTCCTTTATAAAGTTCTTCACCTGAATAATCTTTGTTTACTTCTGCATTTGTACTATTAGGACGATTGAAAAATACTAATAGTGTTACTAGTAACATTATTACCGTGACTAGTGTTAATAACTTTTTAAATTGAATATTGAATATCATAATCCT
>NZ_JBFTMA010000174.1:0-8687 GCF_056396725.1 Bacillus sp. 05T31 | reverse complement strand
CTTACGCGATGTTTCTATATAAAACTGAATACTAATTTAAGCATGGATTGGGTGGCAGATGATTCTGCCACCCAATCCATGCTTAAAAGGTATTATTATGTATTTTTTATAAAATTGGGAACTTGTCTAGAACATAGAACCTGTCCTTTTCATTAACTAAAAGTAGAAACAGATAAAGGAGTGAAAAACATGTTCTCTTCTGATTGCGAATTTAATAACATTGATTGTGAGGCGAAACCAGCTAGTACACTACCTGCCTTCGGTTTTGCTTTCAACGCTTCTGCACCTCAGTTCGCTTCACTAATCACACCACTACTATTACCTAGCGTAAGTCCAAACCCAAATATTACTGTTCCTGTAATAAATAATACAGTAAGTGTCGGAGACGGTATTCGAATTCAAGTAGCTGGTATTTATCAAATCAGTTATACATTAACGATCAGTCTTGATAACGTTCCTACTGCACCAGAAGCTGGTCGTTTCTTCTTATCATTAGGTACACCAGCTAACATTATTCCTGGATCAGGTACAGCGGTTCGCTCTAACGTTATTGGTACTGGTGAAGTAGACGTATCCAGTGGTGTTATTCTTATTAACTTAAACCCTGGTGACTTAATTCAAATTGTACCAGTTGAACTGCTTGGAACTGTAGACGTCCGTGCTGCAGCATTAACAGTTGCACAAATTAGCTAGTAAAAAGCGGTATTTCTTCATTGAAATACCGCTTTTTATTTTTACAATAAAAAACACTCACCGTAACATGAGTGTTTCATTCTTCATATTGTTTTATTGTATTCTTCTTTTTCCCACAGTTGCATCCCTTTTTTTTCACAAACCCTTGTTGCTGTAATTGCTCTTGATATGCCTGATGTTGTGCTTGTTGCTGTTGCTGTATGTTATACCACTGCTGCAGGTCATATGAATTTCGCCTTGGATTATTGCTCACAGCAAACATCTCCTCTACTGTCAATTCTGTCTATTCACTATATGAACAACTCCTTATTTCCGTTCCCGCATCCTCTTAAACTCCGCTTTTTCTAACATCATGAAAATTTATCGCGATTGGTGAGGGCTGATAATTAGCGAGGGATGCCCCCCACTGATTAAATTTTCACTTTATTATTCTCCCATAAAATATCCTGTAATTGTTTCAATGATCGCTGCTGCACCTGCAATGGCTAATAATGCTAGTACAGGCTCTGCAACAATAGGAATCCATTTATATAAAACTAATAAAAAAGCACTAACCCACACACCTGTACACCAATAGCAGCTTAATAATTCTCCAATCCACTTTCTTAATCCTTTCCCTTTCACCTTTGTAAAAGTCGATACACTTCCATCAGGCTCTGTAATCTCTAACTCATCAATAAACGGTCTTCGCAAAAAAACTGTAATTTTATCATAAACAATAAGACGAGTTAACCTAAATGCAGCTAGCGCAAAAATAAAAAATAAAAGCCAGCTTGTAAATAACATAATTCCACCTTCCCTAYCCTCTTTAGCCTATTTAAAAAAAAAGGTCTTAAGATTGTGACCAAATCTCCCCCACTCCAATATCTTATTAATGTAAATACAAGTGCTGTCCTACGTGTGTTAACTGTAGTATTAGGTGATGGGTCTCCTGTACCACCTGGCGACGATCCAATTTGTACGTTTTTAGCTATACCAAATGCAAGATTAATCTCGACATCTACTTGCATTACTGTTGATTTAAGCTGCTTCTGTGCTATTCAGTGCTTACGCGACGTTTCTATAGTTAAGTAAACTAAAAAACTATTGGGGTGGTAGAAGCTTTCTACCACCTTTACATATTTAAAAGCCGGCCATATCAATCGATTTGATGTCTTCTATAGATAATCGAATATCTCTCATACTATTTGGTGGCATAATGGATACAATGCCATTACGGTAAGATATAATCGATCCTATATATGAGACGGTCGTCGTTCTTATTCTACATCTTACTTTCGGAATGTAATGAGGCCGATTTAATAAAAAATGAATTTTTTCTTCATTATTCATATCCTTAAAGGATTTATTGTAAGGGACCGTTCTCACTTGCTCTTCCTCTACTTTTTCTTCCACCTCCACTTGAGGCTCCTCTCGTGGTTCTTGTTTCTCTTGTTCTACCACTTCTTCCACAGCACTACTTACAATACTTTCATTTCTATTACTTTGCTCTTTTTGATCCTCATCTTCAAAATTTGTTAAAATAATTCTTTTTATTTTCGGTGCAGCGAGTTCTAAATTTACTTGTGCAATATATAACAACGGTTTTCCAACTGTTGAACTTTTATTTTTATTCTTCACACTCGTCCCTCCCACTTCCATACGTAGCTGGATAAATCGTGTACTATTATAGTTATATTCATAACGTGGCTAGAACTTTCGTTAAAAATCGTTCTTTCTGAGAACAATTAAAAAGGACAGTCTCAACGTTTAGAGACTGTCCTTTTTAAACTTTAATTCCTATTATATTTATCCTAAAATATGATATCCTGAATCAACATGAATGTTTTCACCTGTTACTCCGCGTGCTAAATCACTGAATAAGAATACTGCTGTATCTCCAACTTCTTCTGGAGTCGTCGCACGACGAAGTGGTGCGCGTTCCTCAATTTCTTTTAAGATTGAGTTAAAGTCGCCTACACCTTTCGCAGATAACGTACGAATTGGTCCTGCAGAAATAGCGTTAACGCGAATGCCATGTTGTCCTAAATCGTTCGCTAAATATTTCACGCTAGCTTCTAACGAAGCTTTCGCAACACCCATAACGTTATAGTTTTTCACAACGCGCTCGCCGCCAAGATATGTTAAAGTTAAAATATTTCCGCCTTCTGTCATCACTTTCTTCGCTTCTCTTGCTACAGCTGTTAAAGAAAATGCACTAATATTTTGTGCAAGTAAAAATCCATCGCGAGAAGTATCTACAAATTCACCTTTTAAATCATCACGATTTGCAAAAGCAATACAGTGTGCAACACCGTGAATTGTACCAACTTCTTGCTTAATAGTTTCAAAGCAAGCTGTAAGTTCTTCATCATTCGTTACATCACAAGGTAATACAAGTGATTCTTGTCCTTCTAATGTTTCCGCTAGTTCACGAACGTTTCTTTCTAAACGCTCTCCTGCATATGTGAATATTAATTTTGCACCTGCATTATGCAAAGAGCGAGCAATTCCCCATGCAATACTTCTTTGGTTCGCAACGCCCATAACAACAAATGTTTTCCCTTGTAATAGTTCCATGATATATCCTCCCAGAAATACTTATACTTGTTATTAGTACCTGATACTATAATTATAGTACCATAAAACCTCTTAAAGGCAAACAAAAAAGTCACTAACATAAATTTGTTAATGACTTTTTGTTTCTATAAAAAACCTTTCTAATCCTTCTTCCCAAGTAGGCATTTGTAAAAAACCATTTAATCGTAGCATGTTATGTTGAAAGATAGAATATTTTGGTCTCGCAGCCGCCGATCCGAATTCTTCAGTTGAAACAGGTAATACATTCACTTTCATATTTGCATACGAAAATATTTTTTGGGCAAATTCAAACCAAGAACATGATCCTCTATTGGATACGTGATACGTACCGTATAAAGAAGTGTGAATGAGCTTATTAATCATCATATTTAAATCTGCCACGTACGTAGGAGAGCCAATTTGATCCGCTACAACAGATATGTTTTCTCTCTCTTTTCCTAATCGTAGCATCGTTTTCACAAAATTATTTCCATACTTACCATACAACCACGATGTACGAACTATAAAATATTTATTATGTAACTCTTTTACGAACTGCTCTCCTGCAAATTTAGAAGCTCCATATATATTTATCGGTGCTGGATTATGAAATTCATGATAGCCATCCGGTTTGTCACCTGGAAATACATAATCGGTACTGACATACACTAACTTAGCCCCTACTAATTGTGAAGCAACCGCTACATTTCGAGCTCCAATCGCATTTATTAAGTAAGCAAGATCCTGTTCTTTCTCAGCACCATCTACCTTCGTATACGCTGCACAATGAACAATTGTATGTGGCTTTATTTCTTGTACCACTTGCTTAATTCGGGATATATTTGTTACATCTAATAACTTTTTATCAAATGGATATATGTCATATTCCTCAGAATTCAACTCTTCTTGTAGTTGCTTCCCTAGCTGACCGTTCGCTCCCGTTATGATAATCCGTTCTTTCATCTACATGCCCCTTACTTTTCTTTTAGTGGTTTCCACCAGTCCACATTGTTTTTATACCATTCCACCGTTTCTTTTAATCCTTGTTCGAACGTATACTTCGGTTCCCATTCAAACTCATTCTTCATTTTTTGTGCATCAATCGCATAACGACGGTCGTGACCTAAACGGTCTGTTACAAATTCAATATCTTTTTTCGTTTTTCCTAAAAGTTTTATAATTTGTTCCACAACATCTACATTTGTTTTTTCGTTATTTCCGCCGATATTATACACCTCTCCTACACATCCCTTATGCAAAACGGTGTCAATTGCACTACAATGATCCGTTACATGCAGCCAATCCCTTACATTCAATCCATCACCATATAATGGTAGTTTCTTTCCTTCAAGCGCATTCGTAACCATTAACGGAATTAATTTCTCAGGATATTGGTACGGTCCGTAGTTATTAGAACAACGCGTTATAATAACTGGTAATTGATACGTTTCATAATAAGATAAGGCTATCATGTCGCTACTCGCTTTACTTGAAGAATATGGACTATTAGGAGCTAGCGGGGTTTCCTCTATAAATTTCCCGGTTTTCCCTAAAGAACCGTATACTTCATCTGTTGATACTTGCACGAGTTTAATATGTGAATATTTTTTCACTAACTCCAACAGCGTGACTGTACCTATTACATTCGTATCATAAAAAGGAATTGGGTTTTCAATACTACGATCCACATGTGATTCAGCTGCGAAATTTACAATTACTTGCACGTCACGTTCCTTAACAACATGTTCCAGCAGCTCTCCATTTTGGATTTTCCCTTTTACAAATGAGTAGTTAGGATTTTCTTGAATAGACTTTACATTATTTAAATTCCCGCTATATGTTAATGCATCGTAATTAATGATTTTATATGTTTCATAGTTTTTTAACATATAGTGAATGAAATTACTTCCAATAAATCCAGCTCCACCTGTAACTAATATATTCATAAACAACTCTCCTACTTAAAAACTATCTTCATATTCCTGAAGTAATGGTAATATTCGATCCTTATCGGACAAGATAGGATTTGTTACCGGCCATGGAATTGATAATTCTTTATCTTCCCAAAGCAAACCGGAATCGTGATCAGCACTATAATACTCATCTACTTTATACATAACAATTGTATGAGGTACAAGTGTACAAAAACCATGAGCAAATCCTTTCGGCACTAATAATTGCCTATGATTATCCGCACTTAAAATATAACCTCTCCACTTTTTAAATGTAGGTGAATCTTTTCGCAAATCAACGATAACATCATATATTGCACCTTGCATAACTTGAATGAGTTTCGTTTGTGCTTTCGGATTTTTTTGAAAGTGTAGCCCTCGAATCGTCCCCGAATGCGCTGAATAAGATACGTTATCTTGCAGAAATGAATGCGTAATCCCTAACGATTCTAGCATCTTCTTATTATAACTTTCAGTAAAAAAACCTCGCTCGTCTTCAAACAATCTCGGTTCTAACAATTTTGCATCGGTAAAATTTGTTTCTACAACTTTCATATTTTCACCTATTCTCCATTAAACTGTTTCCCAAAGTTTATATCCCGCGCTAACGTATTCGCTCTTTGAAGAGAAGCATGCGTTCCCGCATCAGTCCACCAGCCACTCATTTCATTATAAGTAAGTACTCCTCGTTTTAAATACCAATTATTTATATCTGTAATTTCAAGTTCCCCTCTTGCGGAAGGTTTTAATTCTTTTATATAAGAAAAGACTTTCGAATCATACAAATAAATTCCCGTAACAGCATAAGAACTTTTCGGCTCATTCGGCTTTTCTTCAATTTCAATTATTTTTCGGCCTTTAATATGTGCTACACCAAATCGCTCGGGATCTTCTACAGATTGAAGCAGCACTTTAGCCCCTTCTTTTTGACTTGCAAACTCTTTAACATACGGGCAAATATCATCTGAAAAGATATTATCTCCTAATATAACTACCATCCGATCATTTCCTACGAAATCTTCACAAAGTCCTAGCGCCTGCGCAATCCCACCCGCCTTATCTTGCACACGATACGTAAAGGATACACCAAACTCTTGACCACTTCCTAGAAAGCTCACAACATCTCCCATATGCTCTTTACCTGTAATAATCATAATATCTGTAATTTCACATCGCTTCAGCTTATATACCGCATGATAAATCATCGGATACCGCCCAACGGGAAGTAAATGTTTATTCGTTACTTTCGTTATTGGATATAATCTCGATCCTGTCCCGCCTGCTAAAATAATCCCTTTCATCCTTCATCTCTCCCTTATGATGGAGATAGCACCTCTTTATAATGTTCCACAAAAATTCCCCGGTATTTCTCATATGTATCCGCATCAAACTCATCTCCGTTGTAATGAATACACCATAGATTTGCTTGATTAGGAATACCAATTAAATATCCAGCCTTTTGAAATTCTAAAGACTGTGACACATCATAGAAATGGAATCCTTGAAACAAATCCTCTCTCCACGGAATATCATACTGCGTTGCCATGAGTAAACCATCGATTGCTTGCAYTGACATAAAAGATTGATTTCCATAAAACCCCTGATCCAAATTTAATAATTGATAATTCTGTCTTCTGTAYTCAATCACTTTCCCTACTAAATTTTTCCCTTCCCACCATATCCCGTTACTCGGTAAAAACTGAGCACCAGCTACTCCAATTAAACCAAGCTTTTCATTTTCTTTAAAAAGAGAAATGAGGGTACAAAACATATCACGATTAATAAGGTAAGTATCTTGATGTATATATACTTTATATTTCGCCGGATATGAAAGTGCTCGATTGTACGCACTTGCCATACTTTTCGCATCTCGTATCGGAAAAATTTGCACTACATAGCCAGGGGGAACAACAATGTTTCTTATTTGCCTTTCGCATTGCTCGAAAAGCTCTTCATTATTGACACAAACAACGACTAATATTGTATGATCTTTCATTTTGTAGCCCTCTATTCTTCCTTATTCACATCTGACATATAGTTCTCTACAAATACTTTTCTATACTTTTCATAGTTCGTCATATTYACATCRAAATGATAATGRATACACCAAGCATCACGCTGCACAGGGACACCGACTGTATACCCAGCTTTTTTAAATTCAAAAGATTGGGATACATCATAAAAATCAAACCCATCAAATAAGTCCTCTCGCCACGGAATATCATATTGTGTCGCCATCAATAAACCGTCAATACATTCCACAGGAATAAATGTTTTCGATTCATGAAATGGTTGCTCTAAACTTGCCATATAAAACAAATCGTTCATATAACCAATGACTTTCCCGACAATCCCACGCCCTTCGTTCCATACACCAGTTGGAGGAACATATTGGGATCCAACCATCCCAATCATCCCAAGATGTTCATGCTCCTCAAATAATTGAATTAATCCGTATAGAAAGGCTCCATTTATAATAAAGACATCTTGGTGTAAATACACTTTATACTTCGCTGGATGTGAAATGGCTTGATTGTATCCGCTCGTCATACTTTTTGCATTTCGAATCGGCATAAATTGTATAGTATACCCAGGAGGTACTGCCAATTTCAATATATGTCGCGCACATTGTGCATACAATTTCCGATCATTTATACATGTAACAAATAGTATTGTTTTTTCTGCAGCACTCATAATTGTGATTTTTCTGCTTCAATAATATATTGAAATACAACTGTCTCAGCCATGAAGCCACTTCCAAGACGATACTTTTTACAAATTCCATATAACTCTTCAATAAGTGGCTCATATATTTTATGATCAACATATACACGATCTACTTTACTAATAGAATATCCTGCTTTTAAAAACATTCTTAGCATTTCATTAAAAGTAAAGAAACGAATATGCGTTTTATCTAATAAGCCATATTCTGTATACGTCCAATTTCCAGCGAGTAAGGGAGCTAATACTGAAATGTGCGCAACGTTTGGTATGCTAGCTAAAATCACACCATTTTCTTTTATATATGGCTTTACTTTCTTTATGACAGCCCACGGATCAAATAAATGCTCTAATACATCCCCGAATATGACACAATCAAATTGTTCCTTCTCATAAGGAAGATCCATTGTTTCTATATCACCTAAAATAACATGATCTAGTTTTTCTTTCGCTTTTTCGGCAGCCTCTGGGAACGCCTCAATTCCTGATACACGTGCTCCATTTTCTTTTATAGCCGCTCCTAATGCACCGCTCGAGCAACCAATATCAAGAACTTCTTGCCATTCCTTTTTTATATGCTTGAATAAATTAGGATTTATCGCGTTATAATAATGTTCAGATTTTTCTTCGTATAAAGAACTTTTCTCCCGATTCATTTCACACACTCCTTATGCAAATTGAATTTGAAATATAAACAAAAGATATTCTACAAAGGATGTCATCTCTATTGGTTGCATTACCGATACTCTAATATATAGC
>NZ_JBFTMA010000173.1:0-7749 GCF_056396725.1 Bacillus sp. 05T31 | reverse complement strand
TCTCAATTTTTATCTGGAATGATGATGCCGATTATGACATTTATCGGTAATATCGGTTACGTCGCTGTATCTATTTTAGGTGGATGGCTTGCGGTAAAGAGAACCATCGCAGTTGGAGACATTTTAGCCTTTGTGCAATATGTTAGAAGCTTTACGCAACCAATCGCTCAAGTAGCACAAATCGCGAACGTACTTCAATCTACTGCAGCTGCTGCAGAAAGAGTCTTCGAATTTTTAGAAGAAGAAGAGGAAGTGCCAGAAGCAGAAAATCCAGTGAAGCTGCAAAAAGTTCAAGGAGAAGTTASCTTCCAAGATGTTCAATTTGGATACAATCCAGATAAGATCATCATCAATAATTTCTCATCTAACATTAAACCTGGACAAAAGGTAGCAATCGTCGGACCAACCGGAGCTGGTAAAACAACGATTGTAAAACTGTTAATGCGTTTCTATGACATAAACAGCGGTGCAATATGTATCGACGGTCACGATATAAAAGACTTCACGCGAGAAGACCTGCGCAACATGTTTGGTATGGTACTTCAAGACACTTGGCTATTTAACGGCTCCATCATGGAAAATATACGTTACGGTAGACTCGATGCTACAGACGAAGAAGTAATTGAAGCAGCGAAAGCAGCTCACGTTCACAACTTCGTAAAAACATTACCAAATAAATATCAAATGGAACTAAACGAAGAAGCAAGCAACGTATCCCAAGGACAAAAGCAACTACTAACAATTGCACGTGCCCTTATAGCGGATCCGAAAATATTAATACTCGATGAAGCAACAAGCTCCATTGACACTCGTACAGAAGTACTGATTCAAAAAGCGATGGAAAACCTTATGGAAGGTAGAACAAGCTTCATTATCGCTCATAGATTATCAACAATACGTGATGCAGATTTAATCCTTGTCATGAAAGACGGAGATATTGTAGAACAAGGTAATCATGAAGAGTTATTGAAAGCTGATGGTTTCTATGCTTCGCTTTATAATAGTCAGTTTGAAGGTGCGGATGCTTCTTGAGTTAGGTGAAAGTCCATTTAAATAACTAAACCCACGAAGAAAATGCATTTTCTTCGTGGATTTTTATTATTTTTAAGGTTCTGTTACAAAATTTTAAAAAGTAAGCTAGACTTTTGCAAAACAGAGTGAGGAGCATGATAAATGGGATGTTTTAAAGGGAAACAATTTAAAAAGAATATTAGAAGATTAATTAATACATTTTTGTAATGTTTTAGTGTTTCTCCTCCTTCTCTTGTTTTATGAATATCTCCAAAGATAAGGAGCATTTCTTCCTGATTAATTGTTGCACAACGGATAACCGGTTTAATTAAAGGGAATTATCAAAAAGGGTACTATAAAATAAAACAAGCCCAAGAAATAGATAAGGAGTGAGCAAGCGATGGACAACATGATWAATACGGGCAGCTTTGGTTTACAAAGGGGACCTGATCAAAAAACGGTTGGCCAGTATTTGTTCGATTGCCTGAAACTCGAGGGCATTACCGAAATTTTTGGTGTCGCAGGGGACTATAATTTTACACTTCTTGATACTTTGGAGTGTTATAACGGCATCCGTTTTATAGAAGGACGAAATGAACTAAACTCGGGCTACGCTGCAGATGGCTATGCAAGAATCAAAGGAATATCGGCTCTTATTACGACATTTGGGGTCGGGGAGCTCAGTGCATGCAATGCGATAGCGGGAGCCAACAGCGAGCATGTGCCCATTATACACATTGTGGGTGCGCCTCCTGAGAAGGATCAAAAAGAGCATAAGCTTATGCATCACACCTTAATGGATGGGAATTTTGACGTTTTTCGCAAGGTGTATGAGCAGATTACGGCATATACCGCGGTGCTTACGCCGGAAAATGCCAAGATTGAAATTCAGACTGCGATTCGCATTGCTAAGGAAAAGAAAAAGCCGGTATACCTGGTTGTGGCTAATGATTTAGTGACCAAGCCAATTAAAGTCTGGGCAGAACCGGTACCACCACGTCCAACATCCAAYCCGAATACCCTTCAGGCTGCAGTGAATCATGTCCGTCCGCTTTTGGAACGTTCCCACCGACCAGTTATCTTGGTGGATGTGAAAACGATGCGATTCGGCCTTCAGACAGCGACTCGGCAGCTAGCCGATGCAATGAATGTGCCTGTTGTAACGATGATGTATGGGAAGGGAGGATTCGACGAGAACCATCCAAATTATATCGGAATGTATCAAGGCTCTTTCGGGAGGACTGAAGTCCAAAGTACGGTAGAGAATGCAGATTGTATCATTGCGATTGGCATGGTATGGGCGGACACAAACACCGCAAGTTTTACCGCAAAGCTGAACCCGCTGATAACTGTCAATATTCAACCGGATATAGTTAAAATCGCTGAGGCGGAATATCCGAATGTTCTTGCATCCGACATGCTACTTGCCGTTCAAAAGGTGGGTTATACCGGTAAAGGTTTGACAAAAAAATTGTCATTCCCTTATGAGCAATTCACAACTATTGCCGACGGACCTCTAATGGCGGACGGCTATTATCCGAGTTTTCAGCGTATGCTGAAAGAGGGTGATATTGTAATCGCCGAGACCGGAACGTTCTATTATGGAATGGGAGAGGTAAGACTGCCGGGCAATGTAACATATATTGGACAAGGTGGATGGCAGTCCATCGGTTACGCAATCCCTTCGGCGTTTGGTGCTATTATGGCCGCGCCGGAACGCCGAGTATTGGTGTTTACAGGTGACGGTGCCCTGCAGCTAACGGCACAGGAAATCAGTTCTATGCTCTATTACGGCTGCAAGCCTATAATCTTTATTTTGAACAACGATGGTTATACAATCGAGAGATATTTAAATGTCAAAACAGAGGATCAAAAGTACAATCAAATCCCTCGATGGTCTTACACCAAGCTGGCCGAAGCTTTTGGAGGTAACGCGTTTACCGTTACGGTCCAGACCTATGGAGAGCTTGATCAGGCTATAATCCATGTTGAAAAGGAAAGCGCCAAAAGACTCTGTATAATTGAAATGATCGCAGGGAATCCAATGGACGCACCTGAATATATGCGACGGATGCGTAGTTATATGGAGAAGCAGGAAAAGCAGCGCAGCCAGAAATAATATCCAATTCTCTAGTCCCTAATTGGATACTAATTGAACAGTTCTAATCATATTCTTTTAATAAAACGCAATTAAAGGGGTGTAAAGTAAGTTGACAAAAGTTAAGGTTAGTTTACGACCCATTGCAAGTAAGTTCAATTTACCTACTGTGTTGAAAACAACTATACTACCAGGTGACTCAATTGAAAGGTTATTTATTGCAACCCAGGTAGGAGAAATCTTTTACATAGGAGACGGAGTTATAAGGAATTTTTTAGATATTCGCCCGCGAATTATCAAATTAGGCACGTTTGAAGAAGGTGTCTCTAGTAGCGGTTATGATGAACGCGGATTGCTAGGACTAGCGTTTCATCCACAATTTTATCAAAACGGTTTATTTTACCTTCATTATTCAGTAGCTGGCACTCAAGGTCCGGGTGCCCTTTCTGAACCTTTTAAACCTAATCCGTGTGATCCGAAAACTTTAAACTTAAAGTGGGTAAATAGAGATACTCAATATGATCATATTGATACGGTTGAGGAATGGATTTTACAATCACATAGTCAACCTCAAAAACGGCGGACATTACTTAACATAAGAAGGCCCTTTTTTAATCATAACGGAGTCAATAGTTTAAACTTTTCACCTGAGAGTGGAAAACTTGTTTTTACAAATGGAGATGGTGGATCGGGTTATGATCCATTTAATTTAAGCCAGGATGATTTAGAAATAGCGGGCAAAATAATTGAAATTGATGTAAGTAAAAATACATTCATAAATAACCCTCCAGTAGTTACACGCTTTAATGAGTTTCCTTTATCTATACAAGAAACACTTACAGTAATTGCGAAAGGAGTTCGGAATATAACAGGTATTTCATTTCAAAGGTTTTATAATCAATATATCAAATATGCTGGAAATGTCGGGCAGGATATTGTAGAGTCTATTTTTTCGTTTGTTCATTATAAACCCATACCGGTTACCGAACTTGTTCAAACGCATTTAATGAGATCCACTCCCAATCAAGATGGATTTATTAATTTTGGTTGGCGAGGATGGGAAGGAGAATTTCCTACTTCTTTTATAAGGCACTGTTCTGAGAATCCTACTTTGGATGAGAGAACAATGGCTTATTATAATGAAACAATAGAAACATCAGTGAGGCGCATACAGCCCCTAATTAGTTATTTTCATAAAGATTCCAGAGCAGATAAGTTTGGAGGAACCTCACTTACAGGAGTACAACCATATATGGGAACTACAATTCCTAGTTTAACTGGTAATATCGTGTTTACTGATCTTGCTAAGAAAGAAGAATTTCAATCTCCAGTAAAGGGAGTGTTAGCTTTTACTAGAGCAGCTCTAGACGGGAAACGTAATGATTTTCATGTTATTGAAACCAATTATGATTTTGGTGCTCAAGCAGCTTATTATATGAGCTTGGGAACAAACGGAGATCAAACTAGATTATATTTAGGGGTTTATGGATCTATGAAAGTAACGGATTTTAACAAAGGTACTATTTTTGAAATTGTTCCATGATACGGTATAAACTCTTAGTCTAAAAATATATGGAATTCACACCTTTTCAAACGCACGACTTAGAGCCTCTTAAAAACCTTCTATGGATAAACATCTATTGTATAGTGATTCCTAACAAGCAGAAAGTAAAACATAACCAATAAGTATATGAATAAAAATAGAAAGTGGTGAATTAGGTCTTTTTAGGGGGGAATTTGATGAATCACTTTAGAAGCTATTGGTATCAATTGATGATATCACATGATGTGAACTTAGTTTATAAAAGAARGRTGACKCCTGCAARTAGGTTAGTCATTACAGCATTACTCGGTTCAYTTGCTGCTATTTTTCAATCTGCGGGGAACTTAATCCCTGGAATAGGGTTATTTATTAGTCCTTTCGCGACGCTACCGATTTTTCTGGCTATTTGTTATTCTATTCGTGAGGGAGTATTCTCTTATATTCTTACTATTTTCCTATTATTCATTATTGAGCCAAGTGAACTAATTGTCTTTCCCTTTACTACAGGATTATTAGGTATAGCGTTAGGAGTATCCTTTTTACAATTCAAGAGGAGGATTTGGACAGTTTCTTTTTCAGCATTATGTCTACTTATAGGAATTATGATCGTTCTCGATATATTCCGCTTTCCAGTACTTGGTCCTACTATTCATACGACTATGGATATAAAAGTTATTACATTAATATTTATACTGAGTTTTCTATACTGCTGGATCTATGCAGAGYTGTGTAGAATAATAATGAATAGAGTATATAAAGTATGGTCTTAAYAATTGTATAAAATCTTTTTGAACGAATACACTTTCTCATATATTTTCAAAGATTGGAGATGTAAGCCATGTATAACGTTGAAATTAGAAGGCCGAATTCGGATGATATAGATGAACTATACTTGTTTTTCCGTATAGTTATTACGAATACATATAAAAATGAAGGGTTATCCCAATTATTAGATGACATAGAAAATGAAATTAACACGAAAAAGCAATATTTGAAAAATGATTTTGATAGTAATGGAGAAAGTCGTTACTTTTTATTAGCAATAGATACAAGTAACGATAAAATCATTGGAACGATTGAAATCGGTCCAGCAAGTACATTGATTAATAGTTGTACAGACGGTGTACTGAAGGATTTGTATGAAATAGGAACTGTATTTATACTTCCGGAGTATCAAAGAAAAGGTATAGGGAGTTTACTACTAAATACAATGTATCTTACATTACTTAGCAGAGGAATAACCGAATGCTGTTTAGATAGTGGATACAAAAAAGCACAAAGTATATGGACAAAAAAGTTTGGAAAACCTAGTTATGTGCTGAAGGATTATTGGGGCGAATCAAACGATCATATGATTTGGAAAAAAAGTTTACATGATATACCTATAATATTTGAATTATAAAATAAAATATCTCTCTTAACATAGCTTTTCTTACATACTTATGCTATTATTTATCTTTATAATAAAAGAGGACGTGAATGAACTTGATTAAAATTAATATTCCTGAAGCTGATGTTTCCATTACTGAACGTAACCAAGTTATTAAAGGAGACGAGCCATTAATTACTCCAATTAACGGTTTTATCGATTTCCACTTGTTCCCTAGAGATAAAGGCGGCATTTTTATGTTTTACAATATTAATGACGAACTTCTTTTCGTAGGTAAAGCTCGTAAAATTAGACAACGTATTAAAAAGCATTTTGAAGATAATGTTTCACCAATTAAAAATCACCGTGATGAAGTATACCGCATTGATGCATGTATCGTAGAAGATCCAACAGAAAGAGAAATTTACGAAACTTACATTATTAATGAATATAAAGCAAAATATAACGTTGATAAAGTGTTCTATAAATAAGTAACAAAAAACAATCCTAGCACATATACTGGGATTGTTTTTTTGTGTTTCATTCCTCATTTCTTTCTCCTTTTTTAAAATGATTAGCAGCAATTAAACAGAAAAGCCCTATAAATAAAGTTATTATTCCAAGCGTTTTATGTTTCCCTTCAAAAAAAGGAATATCCGAAATAACATTTGTCATACATAACCCAATAAACACAAGGATAGGTCCTGCCCAAAGTAATATATTGCCGAATTTTGTATGTTGCCACATGCTTATTGTYGGGACGATACCTGCRGTTGTAATCGGATTGTTATTTAAAGACTTCTTTGAAGATATTTCAAAAACAGGTATTACGATTGGATGGGAGTTTTTAGTGACAGGTTTCTTTCTCTACATGGCCGATAAACAAAAAAACGGTCGTAAAAAAATGGATGACATTACATATAAAGATGCATTTATCATCGGTTCATTTCAAGCGGCTGCTATTTTCCCAGCAATTTCTCGCTCTGGTATGACAATCGTCGCTGCTTTATGGAGAAAACTAGACCGTGAAACAGCAGCATATTTTTCGTTTTTATTATCTACGCCAGCAATAGTCGGAGCWATCATCTTGCAATTTGCAGATGTTTATCAAGGGAAAGCAGAATCTATTTCTAGTACATCTTTAATTGTCGGCACGTTATCAGCAGCGTTTTTTGGTTACATAGCTGTTTCATGGATGATTCAATATTTAAAACGTCACTCCTTAAAAGTATTCGCGTATTACGTATGGGGATTAGGTATTTTAATTTTAACGTTGCAATTTACTCATGTGTTTTAATTTAGTAATTCTTCGTTTAGATCCTGTTTCATTCATACAAGGCAGGATCTTTTTTCATTAAGGGGGTAAATATGTTTAATAAGGCTATCGTTATTGGCGGAAGTATAGCAGGAAAACTCGCAGCAAAAGCATTATCAACTTCTTTTAAAGAAGTAATCATTATAGAAGTCAGCGAAAGATGGGATGGAAAAGCTTTGAGAAAAAGAGTTTCACAAAGTAATCATCCTCATGTGTTATTAAAAGGTGGAGAAAATGCAATCGAGGAATTGTTTCCTACTATTACTAATGAATTAATAGAAGCAGGCAGCATCGTAAATAACTTTACTCGTGATATAAAATGGCATCAATTTGGTTTATGGAAACAACCATTCATAGGAGAAGTGCATATGATTCAACAAAGTAGGCTTTTGCTTGAATGGCATATCCAAAAA
>NZ_JBFTMA010000172.1:0-8570 GCF_056396725.1 Bacillus sp. 05T31 | reverse complement strand
TCTTTATAGATGAGCTGACGCATAGGCACCTCTCCCTTTCGCAGTGTAAACGATAATATCATCTAATGTAGGATTTTCTAATACAACCTCATTTCCAAACCAATCGATAATTGCTTGTTTATCCTCTGCTAAACCTTCGAAACCAAATTTATTTTTTCGTAATCCAACAAATAGTTCTTTTCCTTCTCGATCTAATAAATCATTGTTTCCCTTTACGATTACGTAGTTCTCCATTAATTCATCTTTCTCACCAGTAAATATAATTTCTCCATCATTGATGAACGTAATGTAATCTGCGATGCGTTCTAAGTCTGTAGTAATGTGTGTGGAAAATAAGACAGACACTTCATCTTCCATTACAATCTCTTGCAACATATCAAGCAATTCACTTCGAACAACTGGGTCCAATCCTGCTGTCGGTTCATCCATAATGATAAACTCCGCGTGATGTGAAAGTGCGATTGCAATCGCAAATTTCATTTTCATCCCTTTGGATAACTCTTTAATCTTTTTATACGTTGGAACTTGTAATCTCTGCATATACGATTGATACTGCTTTTCGTCCCACTTTTTATATAACGGTGCAATAATCCGTTTCATTTGCTCACACGTTAAATCTTCGTAATAATGATTTTCATCATAYACAAAACCGATATTTTGTTTTATTTCCTTTTCGGCTTTCTTATTGTCCTTACCAAAAATTTTTATATCACCGCTCTCTTTTCTGATTAAATTCATAATCATTTTGATCGTCGTACTTTTYCCAGCTCCATTCGGTCCAATAAATCCCATAATATATCCACGTGGCAATGTAAAACTTACATTTTTCACTGAGAAATCTTGATAAGTTTTACAAACGTTTTTTAGCTCTAACATCTCTTATTCCCCCTTGTATAAACACGCAATCATCTGTTGCAACTCTTCAAGCGAAAGCTGCAACACTTTACTTTCATTCACAATCTCTTCCGCTTTACTTTCCAATAGACGTAGCCGCTGTTCTTTTAATAGTTCATTATTTTTACGTGAAATATAAGTCCCCTTCCCAGCAACAGTTTCTATATATCCTTCTTTTTCAAGCTCCTCGTACGCACGCTTCGTTGTAATTACACTAATTTGTAATTCCTTCGCTAAGCTACGAATAGACGGTAATTGGTCTCCACCCTTTAAACCACCATTTAAAATAAGCTGGCTTAATTGTTTTCTTATTTGCACATAAATAGGGTCTTGGGAAGAATTCGAAATAATAATATTCATGTTTTCCTCCAGTGTGTGTATATACTGTATATACTTTATATATACAGTATATACACAAYATCCTATTTTTAGCAAGAAAAAAAGACCAACATTTTCCTGTTGGTCTTTCGTATATGTATCACTTTTCAAAGCGATCTAACATTTCGTCTCTCATTCCGAAACTAACAACCGCAATTCCTACATACATAAAAAGAAGGAATGCTGGATGAACTGTATTGTACCAGCTGCTATCAACAATTAAATAAATCGTTAACGCCACAACAAGAACAAACGCTAAAATAAACATATAAAAGTGTCTTGTATTACCCATGATAAACTCCTCTCTTCTCTCTTCACCATTCAACAGTATATTGTATCGAATAATTCGATATGACTCAAGGTTAACTTTCTGTTATGTAATCAAGTTCTACCTTTACAATGTCCTCACACGCTATTGAAATGATTGTTCCTTGTTTATCAATCGCTGTCACTTCTCTATTATCCATTACACGGTGCGCTACTCTTTCTAACACTTTCCCTTGGTCTCGGTAACAAAATTCTTTTACATCTTTAATTGTTTCTCCATTTTCTAAATGGTATACCATTCTATAACATCGATATCCCACGCTTCCACCCCCGTCTTGCTCGTTTTTTCACATATACATAAAAATGAGTAATTTCTACCTCATCACATCTTCTTAATTTCAATAAAATTCTAACAAAAATAAATACTTTTATCAAACCGACTTTTTCAACAAAAACACCTATAAAACCGCATCTTTACAGCAATATGAAACAAAAAATATAAATTTTTAACATTTTTTTCATTCTATCCGCACCAATGTTGCAAAAAAAAAAGAACCCGCATGTAGCGAGTTCTTTTTTTTCCAATCACACTTGTACAGGTGCTAGCTTTTCATAACGTAAAACTGGTTTACGAGCAGCCAATGTTTCATCTAAACGTTTTATTACTGTTGTATGTGGTGCTTCTTGTACAACTTCTGGATTTTCTTCTACCTCTTTAGCAATTTGAATCATCTTATCAATGAAACCATCTAATGTTTCTTTTGATTCTGTTTCTGTTGGCTCAATCATAATACATTCTTCCACATTTAATGGGAAGTAAATTGTTGGTGGATGGTAACCGAAATCAAGCAGACGTTTTGCAATATCTAATGTACGTACACCAAGTTTCTTTTGACGACGACCTGATAATACAAATTCATGCTTGCAATGTCTATCGAACGGAAGATCATAGAATGGTGCTAATCTTCTCATCATATAGTTCGCATTTAATACAGCATACTCAGTTACTGCACGCAAGCCATCTGGGCCCATAGAACGAATATATGTGTATGCACGAACGTTAATTCCGAAGTTACCATAGAATGGTTTCACACGCCCAATTGCTTCTGGACGATCATAGTTAAAGTGATAGCCATTTTCYGTTTTCTCTAAAATCGGTTTTGGTAAGTACGGAATTAAATCAGCTTTCACACCTACTGGACCAGAACCTGGGCCACCGCCGCCRTGMGGACCTGTAAATGTTTTATGAAGATTTAAATGCACAACGTCAAATCCCATATCTCCTGGGCGTGCTTGGCTTAATACCGCATTTAAGTTTGCACCATCATAGTATAATTTACCGCCTGCGTTATGGACGATTTCTGCCATTTCTAAAATATTTTCTTCGAATAGGCCTAATGTATTTGGATTTGTTAACATAAGTGCTGCTGTTTCTTCGTTTACAACACGTTTTAAATCATCTAAGTCAACAAGACCATGTTCATTTGATTTCACCGTAATTGTTTCAAAACCAGCTACTGTTGCAGACGCCGGGTTTGTTCCGTGAGCAGAGTCAGGAACGATTACTTTCGTACGGTTAAAGTCACCGTTCGCTTCATGATATGCACGAATCAACATTAATCCTGTCCATTCTCCGTGTGCACCAGCTGCTGGTTGTAACGTAACAGTATCCATACCTGTAATTTCAATTAAATGTTCTTGTAAGTCATACATTAATTCCATTGCACCTTGCACTGTTTTTTCATCTTGAAGTGGATGAATATTTGCAAAGCCTGCGAAACGAGCTACGTTTTCATTAATTTTCGGATTATATTTCATCGTACAAGACCCAAGTGGATAGAATCCAGAATCCACACCGTGGTTACGGTTTGAAAGCGCTGTGTAATGGCGCATAATATCAAGTTCAGATACTTCTGGAAGCTCTGCATCTTCTACTCGAATATAATCACTCTCAAACACATCTTCTAATTTTACTTCTTCYACATCTAATTTGGGTAAGCTATATCCTACGCGTCCTTCTTTAGTCACTTCAAAAATAAGTGCTTGGTCTTGGTTCTTCATTGGATAGCCCCCATTTCGTTTACAAGTGTGTCAATTTCCTCTTTTGTACGAAGCTCTGTTACCGCTACAAGCATATGGTCTTCATGCTCTTTATAATCACGGCCTAGGTCGTAACCACCGATAATATTCTTTTGTATTAATACATCATTTATTTCTTTAACTGGACGTTTACAATCTACAACAAATTCATTAAAGAATGGTCCAGCGAACGTTACTGTGAAACCTTTCGCTTCAAATTGACGTTTTGCATATTGTGCTTTAGAAATGTTTTGACGTGCCATTTCTTTTACACCTTGTTTGCCAAGTGCCGTCATTGCAACAGAAGCTGCTAATGCATTTAACGCTTGGTTTGAACAAATGTTAGACGTCGCTTTATCACGACGAATATGCTGTTCACGTGCTTGTAACGTTAATACAAATCCACGTTTACCATCTGAATCTACAGTTTGTCCGACAAGACGTCCTGGAATTTTACGCATAAATGCTTTCGTTGTTGCAAAGTAACCACAGTGCGGTCCACCAAACTGCGTTGGGATACCGAATGGTTGTGCATCACCGATTACAACATCAGCACCGAATTTTCCTGGCGGTGTTAATGCGCCTAATGATAATGGATTTGAAGAAACGATAAATAATGATTTTTGTTGATGAACGATTTTTTCGATATCAGCTAACTTTTCCACTTGTCCGAAGAAGTTTGGATATTGAACGATTACACAAGCAACTGTATCATCTACTTCACTTTGTAATACTTCTAAATCTGTTACACCGTTTTTATGATCAATTTCAACAACTTCAAGATTTTGACCTTTTGCATATGTTTCAAGTACCGCTCTTGATTCTGGATGAACTGCCTTAGATACAAGAATTTTCTTTTTGCGAGTATGACCAGCTGCTAGCATTGCCGCTTCAGCTAAAGCTGTACCTCCATCATACATAGAAGAGTTTGCTACATCCATTCCTGTTAATTCACAAATCATTGTTTGGAATTCAAAAATTGCTTGTAATTCCCCTTGTGAAATTTCTGGTTGGTATGGTGTGTATGCTGTATAAAACTCTGAACGAGAAATAACATGATCAACAATTACTGGAGCGTAATGATCGTATACACCTGCTCCTAAGAAAGAAGCATATTCTTTTAAGTTCGCATTTTTGCTAGCCATTTGAGATARCTCTTTTAAAAGCTCTGGCTCTGATTTTGCTTCTTTAATTTTTAAATCCCCTTTAAAACGAACACTCTCTGGAATATCAGAGAATAACTCATCAATCGTTTGAACGCCGATTGTTTGTAACATTTCTTTTTTGTCTTCTTCTGTCATTGGAAGATAACGATGCAACATGAAATCTACCCCTCTCCCCGTTACTTTGAACGTTTATAAAATGGTGTTGGAACAACTACTGCTTTGACGCGTTTATTACGAATTTCAATTTCTACTTCTGTATCAACTGCTGCGTATTTTACATCAATTAGTGCTAAACCAATGCTTTTCTTTAACGTTGGAGATTGTGTACCACTCGTTACTTCCCCGATTTTTTCTTCTCCTATAAATACAGGGTAATGCGTACGAGGAATACCGCGTTCGATTACTTCGATGCCGACTAATTTACGAGATGCACCGTTTTCTTTTTGCTCTTTTAACGTTTCTTTTCCAAAGAAATCTGCTTCTTTATTTGGTTTTACCGCAAAGCCAATTCCCGCTTCAATCGGTGTAATATCTTTTGATAACTCYTGTCCGTATAACGGAAGTGTTGCTTCGAAGCGAAGTGTATCACGAGCACCTAAGCCACATGGTTTTAAGCCCTCTTCTGCTCCCACTTCAAGAAGTTTCTCCCAAAGTTTTGCTGCATCTTCACTCTTACAGTAAATTTCGAATCCATCTTCACCTGTGTAACCTGTACGAGATACAAGTGCAGGAATTCCATCTACAAGAATATTATTTTTAAATTTAAAGAACTTAATTTCTTTTAAATCTTCTGACACAACTTTTTGTAAAATGCCTTCTGCTTTTGGTCCTTGAATTGCAAGCTGCGCAACTTCACTAGAAACATTGACTACTTTCGCATCGCCAATTACATGGCTAGCTAACCATTCGTAATCTTTCTCGATATTTGATGCATTGATTACTAATAAATAGTCTTCTTCACCACGTTTGTAGATTAATAAGTCATCTACTGTGCCACCATTTTCATAGCACATAGCTGTATATTGTGCGCCCCCTACCTTTAAGGTAGATACGTCATTTGTAACAACACGTTGTAAAAATGCTAAACTATCTACACCTTTTACCTCTACTTCTCCCATATGAGATACATCGAACAAACCTGCTCCTGTACGTACAGCTTCATGTTCCTCTTTAATGCTTGAAAATTGAACTGGTAATTCCCAACCACCGAAGTCGACTGTTTTCCCACCATACTTCGCGTATACATCAAATAACGGTGTACGTTGTAATGTAATCATGCTCTTTCCCCCTTATGCTCTGACAAATCAATAAAAGTTGCTTCCCATATCTAAACATTTTCATTCTGAAAAGATAAGGTTATACGGAATCTCAGTATATTTTTTTATGAAAGCGTAAATAAAAAGTTACTTTCTTGGATAAAATACGAAAGATTCCACACATTTCACACCATTATCCTAACATTATTCGCTATATTTCATCAATATTCTAGCATAAAAAATAATTTAGAATTTTTCATTCTTAATCTTATTAAATACAAATTTTGAAATTTAGCCCTTTATCATTGCCTATTCTTTAACTTTTAGTAATTGTGATAGCGCCTTATTACGAGGCTTATAATAAAGATTTTTTAAATAATCACTTTAGTTTATAAAAGGTGGGAGAGTCTTAATGAATGTCGATATTTCCGTAGATCGAACGTGGCAAAACAATTTTTTAAAAAGAATTGATGAAGATGGTCCTTGGACAAATTGGGATTTATATCATTTAGCTTATAAAACAGAGAAATCGTTACTCGTCCCTACTTTTGACGGATTGCAAGCACCGAAACATTTATCACATTTCACGCCGCTTCCACATCAATTAGAGGTCGCTCAAAATGTCATTGAACAAATGAATGGTAAAGCGATTCTAGCAGACGAAGTCGGACTTGGAAAAACGATTGAAGCTGGACTTATTTTAAAAGAATATATGGTTCGAGGACTTGTAAAAAAGGTACTCATTCTCGTTCCAGCTTCTCTCGTATCTCAGTGGGCGTATGAACTAAACACAAAATTTTTTATTCCTGCGGTCGCTCAAAAGAAAAGTTATTCTTGGGAACAAGCTGATGTCATCGTTTCATCAATCGATACTGCGAAACGTTCACCGGTAATGGTTCGAAATAGACGCAATAACACTGGCATTGATTGGCCGAAGAGGCATGTACGAACAATCTTCGTTGAATTCAATGAAGAAGAACAAGCTTTGTATAATGAAATTGAAAATTGGCGTGGACAAGATGCCGTCACATCTGCTTTCTCATCCTTAACTTTAAAACGGGAAGCATGTAGTAGTCGTGAAGCTGTTTACTATTCATTAAAAAAACATGTAGAAAAAAGACAGAAAGAAAATGAGCACTACATAAAGGACCCACATATTGATGTGCTGATGGACAAAATTAATCATATTCCGTTCAACTCCAAAGCAAATAAAGCACTAGAGCTTATAAAAGAAGTTGACGATAAAGTCATTATCTTCACTGAATATAGAGCTTCACAAATGTATTTACAATGGTTCTTACAACAACATGGCATTTCCTCTGTTCCATTTCGCGGTGGATTTAAGCGCGGGAAGAAAGATTGGATGAAGGAGCTTTTCCAAAATCATGCCCAAGTATTAATTGCGACCGAAGCTGGTGGTGAAGGAATTAACTTACAATTTTGTAGCCATATGATTAATTACGACTTACCGTGGAATCCAATGYGACTCGAGCAAAGGATTGGACGTATTCACCGTCTTGGACAAAAAAATGATGTTCATATTTATAACTTAGCAACAAAGCACACTGTTGAAGAGCACATTTTAAAACTACTATATGAAAAAATTAATTTATTTGAACGTGTAATCGGTGAACTCGATGAAATTTTAACGAGAATCAACATGAAAAATATTGATGCGCATATTCAAGAAATTTTCGCGCAGTCAAAAAGCGAAGGTGAAATTCGAATCAAGATGGAAAATTTAACATCTATTATCGATTTTGCGAAGCGCAATGAAGCAGAGGTGCARGACTATGCAGCAAAATGAAATTCATAATTACTTATATAACTTTTTTGAGGCGAATAACTGCGAAATTTTAGAACGTTCCCCTCACCTATTAGACGTGCAGTTAACAATTGAAATGGATAAATTATTAATGAACCGCCCTTTCTATTGGCACTATCTTGAAAAAACAGGAGGCGTTCCGAACCCGATGCGCCTTACTCTTATTACAAATCCAGAAAACGAAGAAAACGACGGTGAACTTATTCATTACGGTTCACCCCGTTTGCATCAAATCTTTGAAACGACAAAAGAACTAGGTTCATACATACGTTTATACGAGGAAGTGAAACATAGCGGGGCAACTCATACCCCCCTTCATCCTTGGCTTGGTGTAAATATAAAAGTATCTTATCAATGCGACCGAAAAAAAGACATACTTCATTCCATCGGTATTCATCTTATTTCCGGGACAATGATTGCAAACTTTCACGACACTTTAGCAGAGATCAAACTCACACCGAAAATACCTGACTTTTGTTTTACCCTCTCACCTATCATTAAGCCACAAAGTGGCTTACAACGTATAGAGGATGCTTTAAAAAGTATAATTGCTGAAGATGACCACACGTGGGCAAAAGAAGCGAGAGTGCGTTGGAATCACGATTTAGACCTTTTAAATCGATTTTACGAAGATAGCGATGAACTTCCAGAAAGCTATGAAATTGAAAAGCAAGCATTACAAGAACAATACGAACCACGCATTAC
>NZ_JBFTMA010000171.1:0-7217 GCF_056396725.1 Bacillus sp. 05T31 | reverse complement strand
AATGCATGCTCATTCTTTCTCACTCCATTATGTTCTTCCGGCACTTGAGTTTCCCCTAATTCCATAACTTGTCCTTCAATTGCATTCACAAAAAAATCCTTTTTTTGTTCTGTCTTTAAGTTCCATGTTGGAGCAAGCACTTGTATATTAGAAGAAGACTCCGCAAGAGTCGCATATCCAATCTGCGCCTCTTTTACGTGCGTATTTTCTGCAATTTTATTTTTCAAATATATATTTTCTAAAGCTGTTTGAGCAGTRATAATTTCTTGTTCTTTCGTYTTTTCRCTTTCGCCCATTTCCTTCAAATCCGTTAACATTGTTTGTGTATACGAAAYAAGCTCATTTTTTTCATTYAAATCTACAACAATCATYGCAYGATTATTGTAGAAGATTGGTTTATCTTTATACTTTTGAAAGAAGTAAATTTTTGAGTCCTTTATTGCTCCAAACTCATATTTTTGTCCATCCAGCACATAATTTTTCAAAAACTCATTATACTTATCTTTTGACAATGATTTTGTATTTAAAAAAGGCTCTTTTAATTTACCCTCTATTTGATATTCGTCTTGCACATGCGCTGTCTGATTTTTTAAAGATTGCACATCTTCTTCTTTGAAACCCTTATTTTTCGCCATTATAAATGACTCTTTTTTCGGTTCTTTAGGAAAATTTCCCATAGTAATTTTTTCAGCTTTTAATTGTTGATCGATTTTCGTTTCCGTCACAAGTTCTAATTGATTACTATCTTGCTTTTGAATGAACTGAAAGATAAGAAAGAGGTCTAAAACAAAAAAGGTCACAATAAATATGGTTTTAATTCGATCCCAATCCATTTAGTCCCCCCTCACTCCACTCATATATTTGTTGCTTACCATCTTCTTCACATTTTACATACCATATCGGCTGTAAGACAGCGATTCTCACATCACTGATGGACGGTTCCAATGACATTTTATAACCAATACCAACATCCTGAATTGATTTTTTATCAATTTCTGGATTATTCTCTAGTGATGTCATCACTGTACGACCTGATGCGAGAGAAGTTGTTTGTTGTTTACTAGGCAAAGTAATACTGAACTCAAAAAAGGGTCTTTCATACTGCATAATTTCACCTGAACCCCATACTTGTTTTAATTCCGCTATTCCATTTGCATTAAATACAGGCAAACCATCCTCATATAAACGGAATGAAGTTTTCCTCCCATTAATATAATCAAAACGATAGGACTTCAAGGATCCACTATGCCCACTTACAAAGTCAAAACTTTTTTGTAAAATTACCGCATTATCCATAGATTTATCACCATGTACAGCGGAATTTTTATATTTCAACATTGCATCCGACTTATCAATTTCCATAGAACGGATGCCATCTGTAAATGTTTCCTTTGTTTTCTCAGAAATAGGACTTAAATAACGTGGATCACTAAATAAAGCATTTTTAAATGGATCCACTTCTAGTTTAGCTGTAATATACTCTGCCTTACTTAATTCCGTAATCCCCTCTGGTAAAAAAAGTTTTTTTGTATCATTTATTTGATACTCAAAATATGGTCTTGCTACTGTTATAAGTTGATTTTGAGCATTTATAATATCCTTTATATAAGCACCACTCAATGTTGCTTGATATATTTTATGAGGAGTATCATAGGAAACAAAGCTAACTTTAATTTCTTGGTCCTTACTTCTAGAAGGATCAATTATAATACGATTAAAACTTCTGTTACTTTCTATGTTTTTATCTTTAATATTAAACATATTTTTAATCGTATCTAACGGGATATTTGTAGGAAAAACAAATTCAATTTTTTCTTCTCCGTGTACATAAGACAGAAAATCACCTTTAGGCACTGTCCACGTTATTTCCTCGAAATTATGTAATTCTCCGTTTTCAAGAATTTTATAGATCGAATCCACATTTTCCTTCTTTTCGCTTACATAATGATTTTTCTCTTTATGAATAACGACAGAGGATGGGCGAACAACCTCCGAAATCTTTATCGTATTTATCTCTTCGTTACCTTGAACGAACTTTGTATTTTGCATAGAAGTAGAATCAGGAACATATGTCCACAAGTTAAAAGTAAGAAATAGACTAATGACAACCAAATTAATTAGAACTATCGTTTTAAAGTTTTCCATACTCATTCCCAATCGTCCTCTTCATCTGTCGCCATTGGCAATGTGAAATAAATAGTTGTCCCTTTTCCTTCCTCACTTTTCGCCCAAACCGAGCCGCCATGTGCCTCAATCATTTCTTTCGCAATAGCTAACCCAAGACCTGTACCACCCATTTGTCTCGAACGCGCTTTATCTACACGATAAAAACGTTCAAATATTTTATCTACATTTTCTTTCGGAATTCCCATTCCTTGATCACTCACACTAATCTCTAATAACTCCCCGCGGTCACGTAGGCGATATGTTACTGTACCACCTTCTGGCGAATATTTTAGTGCATTGGAAATAATGTTATATAAAACTTGTGTAATTTTGTCTGTATCCATATCAATAAATCGAGATTTTTTAGAGAAAGATCGTTTGAAGCTTACATTTTGCTCTTTAGACATTTCAAAACGATCGATAACGTTATTAAAGAAATCCGTAAAGTCGACCCATTCCTTCATTAAGCGATGTTCTGTACTATCTAGTTTAGATAGTTGTAACAATGCATTTACAAGCCTGATCATTCTTTCCGTTTCCTCTTGTGTAACCGTTAAAAATTGCGGTGCAATATTGGGATCTTGCCATGCTCCATCAGTAAGTGCTTCTAAGTAACTGCGCATCGTTGTTAACGGCGTTCTTAACTCATGAGATACGTTCGCAACAAACTCACGGCGCTCTTGTTCTATCCGCTCCTGCTCTGTTACATCATATAATACAGCAATTAAACCATTTGCCTTCCCTGTTTCTTTTTGAATAACAGAGAAACTAGCACGTAAAATATATGGTTCATTTCTCGTACTAAAATCTAATAAAACTGAATCAGGCTCTTCATATAAATGATCCAGTGTAAATTCTTCTTGTATTCCTAGCACTTCTAACACTGATTGATCTAGCGCCGTTTCACGCGAAACATTTAACATCTTTTCCGCAGGATCATTTAATAAAATGATATCCCCTTTTCGATCAGTAGCAATTACTCCATCTGTCATATGTGATAAAACGGATGATAATTTTCGTCTTTCACTTTCTGTGGAGGAACGAGCTTGTTGTAATTTTTTAGATAAATTGTTAAAAGATAATGCTAATTGTCCAATCTCATCGTGACTATGCACCTTTACTTTTCGCGAATAATTTCCTTTCGCCATTTCAATTGCTTGTCTTCGCATATCTGAAATTGGTCTCGTAATTGTTTGAGCCAATAAAATTCCAAGTACAGCTGTTACTAATAAAGCAATTACTGTCCCCGTTGCGAAAATTTGGTTGATGTCCTTCATTTGTTTATACACATCTTCCATAGATGCAACGATATGAATGACACCAAGTACCTCTCCGCCTGGCTCTTTTAGAATAGGGGTAATCATAACTTGAACTCGATGACCTGTATTTCCATCTTTCTCAATCTTTGACTCCGGTTTCTTTTGTACCATTACCCGTTGTACAGCTGTATCTGCTGACGTTCTTCCTACCTTATTTTGCTTAGACCCGTCTGAAATTGCCATTAATTTTTTAGTAGAATCAATTACACTTACTTCTTGAATATCTTTCTTACGATCTGATGCGAATTTTTGAATCGAATCATTAATAGCTTTATCTACTGATTCTGTTTTAGGACGTTCTTTTACAAACTCTTGCTTCAGGTTATAAGAAAGTAGATTTGTTTGCTGCGTTAAGGAATCTTGAAAGCCTTTTACAAGGCTTTTTTCTAATTCCCTGACGAAATATACACCAATTACTTGCATTGCTATTAATATTAACAGCATATATATGAGCACAAATTTTAAATGAATAGATTGAAAAAAACCAACTTTCTTCATATACTATTCCTGTTCTGGGTCACGCAAGTAATACCCTACCCCACGTCTAGTTACAATTAAAGTAGGATGACTTGGATTATCTTCAATTTTTTCGCGTAAACGACGTACTGTTACGTCTACTGTACGTACATCTCCAAAATAATCATAACCCCAAACTGTTTGTAATAAATGTTCACGAGTCATAACTTGACCTAAATGCTTCGCTAAATAATGTAGTAATTCAAATTCACGATGTGTAAGCTCAATGCTTTCTTCACGCTTTGTTACACTATAAGCGTTCGAATTRATAACGATTGGTCCAATAACCATTTCGGTATTTTCTTCTTTCTCTGCAGCACCACCCTGCTGATGGCGACGTAAATTCGCTTTCACACGAGCAAGTAACTCCCTCGTACTAAATGGCTTCGTTACATAATCATCTGCCCCAAGCTCAAGCCCTAATACTTTATCAATTTCAGAGTCTTTTGCTGTAAGCATAATAATTGGCATTTCTGAGCTTTTACGTATTTCACGACATACCTCTAAACCGTCTTTTCCCGGTAACATAATATCTAATAAAACCATATCTGGCTGTTCTTCATTTGCTTTTTCAATCGCCTCATCACCATCATGCGCCATTACAATTTCAAAACCTTCTTTTTCTAGGTTGAACTTCAAAATATCCGCAATTGGCTTTTCATCATCAACTACTAAAATTTTCTTTCCCATCATCGTCTATTTCCTCCTTATAAAAATATGATCAATAATCCTCAAACATATTGGTGTTTATATAGTATGTTCCTATATGACAACAATCTTAGTCTAAGTATTTCTCCTCTATTCTCATAGACTCATGTATCATCCACTTTTACACGGAATCCTATACGATCTATAGAAAAACCTCTAGCTTCAACTGCTAGAGGCTCCTCATTCTATTGTAAAATAACTACCCACATTTGTAAAACTGGACAAAATAAAAAGGATATTAAGTGGGCCCACTTAATATCCTGAGAGTGGCTCGGGACGGAATCGAACCGCCGACACGAGGATTTTCAGTCCTCTGCTCTACCGACTGAGCTACCGAGCCAAAACTATATATAAAACCACTAATGGTGGTATAAACAAAAGTGGCGGTCCCGACCGGGGTCGAACCGGCGATCTCCTGCGTGACAGGCAGGCATGTTAACCACTACACCACGGGACCAAAAATGAACATAAAAAAAACATGACCCGTACGGGATTCGAACCCGTGTTACCGCCGTGAAAGGGCGGTGTCTTAACCACTTGACCAACGGGCCACGAAAAATAAAATGGTGAGCCATGAAGGATTCGAACCTTCGACCCTCTGATTAAAAGTCAGATGCTCTACCAACTGAGCTAATGGCTCATACTCACCAACGTCATATTTTCGTGACGACAAGACATATCATAACATGCTATCTTTCATTTTTGCAATACCTTTTTTTATTTTTTTATAAAAAATAAGAAAAAACTCATGAAAATATGAGTTTTTTCTTAAAAAAATCAATTTTTTATATCAATTAAGCTTCGTATACGTTACGAACGATATTTGTTTGATTACGATCTGGTCCAACCGAGAACATAGATAATTGGATTCCTGTTAATTCAGAAACACGCTCTACGTATTTTCTTGCATTTTCAGGAAGCTCATCCAATGATTTCACAGCAGTAACATCTTCTGTCCAACCTGGAAGCTCTTCATATACAGGCTCACATTTCGCTAAAATGTTTAAGTTAGCTGGAACTTCATCGATAACTTCGCCATTGCATTTGTAAGCAACACAAATTTTAACAGTTGGAATACCTGTTAATACATCGATAGAGTTTAATGATAAATCTGTTAAACCACTAACACGACGTGCATGTCTTACAACAACGCTATCGAACCAACCTACACGGCGTGGACGACCCGTTGTTGTTCCGTATTCACGACCAACTTCACGAATTTGGTGACCGATTTCATCATTAAGTTCAGTAGGGAATGGACCATCACCAACACGGCTTGTATATGCTTTACATACACCTACAACGCGAGTAACTTTCGCAGGACCAACTCCAGTTCCAACTGTTACACCACCAGCAATTGGGTTAGAAGATGTAACGAACGGGTACGTACCGTGGTCGATATCAAGCATAACACCTTGTGCACCTTCAAATAATACACGATTATTGTTATCTAGTGCATCATTTAATACGACAGATGTATCGCATACGTAATGTGCGATTTGTTGTCCRTATTCGAAGTACTCTTCAAAGATTTCTTCTACGCTGAAACCTTCTGTATCGTACATTTTTTCAAACAAACGATTTTTCTCCACTAAATTACGYTCAAGCTTCTCTTTAAATGCTTCACGGTCTAAAAGATCAGCCATACGGATACCAATACGAGCAGCTTTATCCATATATGCAGGACCGATACCTTTTTTCGTTGTACCAATCTTGTTATCACCTTTACTCGCTTCTTCTAATTCATCTTGTTTTAAGTGATAAGGTAAAATAACGTGCGCACGGTTACTTACACGTAAATTATCAGTACTTACACCACGATCGTGTAAGTATTTCAACTCCTCAAGTAATGCTTTCGGATCTACTACTAAGCCATTTCCGATTACACAAATTTTCTCTTTATAGAAAATACCAGATGGAATTAAGTGTAATTTATATTTAACTCCGCCGAAAACAATTGTATGTCCCGCGTTATTTCCACCTTGATATCTTGCAACTACTTCCGCATGCTCAGAAAGAAAATCAGTGATTTTACCTTTTCCTTCGTCGCCCCATTGTGTTCCTACAACTACTACTGAAGACATTATTAAAGCACCTCCGCAATTTTCAAACGATCTATTCAAACAATATAATTGTACCAAAACAGAAAGAGAAGTCAACCAAAAAGCGAACATTTTTTTATCGAAAAACGTTTTCGTTCGTAAGAATTACATATTCACCTTATGAAAGCCCTATCTTTTATATAAAAAAAAAGAAACACATCTTATTATAAGAAATGTGTTTCTTTTTTATACTGCCTTTATGCRTGCGGTGCATGTCCATCCTCAAAGCGGCGTTCTAAGTTGACGAATTTATTAAATTCCTTAACAAACGCAAGCTCTACTGAACCTACCGGACCATTACGTTGTTTTGCAATGATAATTTCAATTGTATTTTTATTTTCTGTTTCACGGTCATAATAATCTTCACGATATAGGAAGGCTACAATGTCAGCATCCTGCTCGATAC
>NZ_JBFTMA010000170.1:0-7219 GCF_056396725.1 Bacillus sp. 05T31 | reverse complement strand
ATCTATTAGCATACATAAAAATAAGCAAAGTAACGATAACAATCAGCCATAAATATTCATATCTTCCCACCTGAACGGTAGCAAATGAACCTACAAACCAAGTTTCAATGCTTTGCGTCATTTGAAAAAGGAGTCCTAGAAAAGTAGATACTGCAGAAATAACTGCTCCAAGCATCAATCCAATAATCGGGACAATTAAAGACGAACGAAGTTTAACTCTTCTTAAAAATAGAAAGAAAACCATAGTTCCTATAAAAGAAAAAATGATTGCACCAGTCATTCTTTGAACTAAAGTCGGGGCAGGAAATAATAAATATACAAAAAGCAAGCCTAAACCTGACCATTCAATAGTCCCCGTTGTAGTAGGTTCAACAAAACGATTCTGTGTAATGAGTTGCATTACGAGCCCTGCCATCGCCATTGCAGCTCCAGTAAGCATTAATGCAACTGTTCTCGGAACACGAGTTATGAAAAACATCTCCATTCCGTCCTCTTGTCCACGTATATCATAAACTCCAGTAAACAGTGATATAATCCCTAAAATTATAACAACTATAATCGCTATTATAAAAGGTTTTGTCCATAATTTATTGTGATTATAAAACTGGGGTTGAGAATTATTCTCAACCCTAGAAATTATATTTTTTGACACTGTTTCGTACTCCTTTACACTACTTAGCTAAAGTTTTTGCRATATTTCCAAAYAACTCTATATAAGTCTCAATTGATTCATTTGTGTAAGTATCTGCTGGTGCATAAACAATTTGTTTTTTAGAAACAGCAGTTGTGTTTTGAAGAGCAGGTGATTTAGAAATAACATCTTGAGCAGGAGCTGAAGTAGCAGCATCAGATGTTGCAGCATCACGATCTAATACGAAAAGCCAATCAGGATTTGTTTGTGCAATAGCTTCAACAGAAACGTCATCACCTTTATGACCTGCAGTAGAATTAGACACTTCTAGTGCTGGAGTCCAACCGAAAATTTCATACATTGGTCCCCAAACGCGACCAGAGTGAGGAGCAGCAAAACCAATATTCCCACCAGTAACGATAACACTCATAACTTTATCTTTTCCATTATAAGCAGATTTTACATTTTCAATAGATTTATCAAAATCAGCTACTAATTTTTTAGCTTCTTTATCTTTATCAAAGATTTTTCCTAAAGAAATTGTAGAATCTTTAAGTCCTTTTACTAAGTTTTCTCCAGGCTTAGTAGCTTTCTCAGAAACATCAACATTAAGATCAATAACAGCTGCATTTGGCACTAATTTTTTGATTTCTTCGTAATGGCCAGCAAATCTTTGACCTACGATTACAAGTTCAGGGTTTGCCGCTGCAATAATTTCAAGATTTGGTTCGCGGTGATTTCCAATATTTTGAACTTTACTATCCTTTACATATGCTGAATCTGCAGGCATTACATCCTTTGGAGCAGCCGCTAATTTAATTCCCCAATCAGCTAAAGTTTCAAAAGTTCTATTATCCAAAGCAACTACATTCTTTGGATTTACAGGGACTTTAACAGTTCCATGAGCATCAGTGATTTCAACCGTTTTTGGCTTATCACTACTATCACCTTTATTAGCTTTCGAAGTTTCCTTACTTGAATCTGAACAAGCTACTAACATTAAAGTGAAAATTGCTARAATACTTACTAATTTTAAAAGCATAGTTTTTTTCATACGTATACTCCTTATAATGTAATTTAGTTCGAAAATGATAACGCCCATAGATTAAATTAGATAGTAACCTTTATGCATCTAAATTGCTATTGATAATCATTTTCATTTGAATATCCTGTTAATAAGTATAGTCATTAATTATGTGAAAATCTTGTGAATGGTGTGAGTTAATAAAATTAAACATACATTAGATACAGTCTCATCTAATGCGCACCAGAGTCATCCCCCACACGTACTAATCAATAGATTGGGCACCTTATAAACCATGATTTCTACTGCAAAAAAATGCCCATTAATAGTTAATTTTTTCATAATCCATTGCCTGGTAGCAATCTTCTTTTTATAGTTTCCGTCTTTTAATATTTCACAGAAACTATTTGATTATCAGGTTTAATAGAAAAAAACGAGTAAAACTGTATGAAATAGTTTTACTCGTTTTTGCTATTATGACAAACTGTACTTTACCTATTATCTTATTTTTATCATTCAACCATTGAATAGCCTCTGCCATGTATCGTTTGAATATATCTATCTTTCTTCTCGCACTTTAACTTTTTTCTTACATACCCAATATATAAGTCTACTACATTTGGATTGACTACTACGTTATATCCCCAAACCTGATTCAAAAGCATTTCACGACTCAATATTGTATTTTTATTCTTAATTAAAAATACAAGTAAATCGTACTCGCGCTTAGTAAGCGTGAGATTTTTACCACCTTTTTTCACAATATGGCTAGATGCATCAACAAAGAGATCTTTAAACTGAAAAAAGTTTGTCTCATTTTGCTGGATACAGTCACTTCTCCTTAAAATAGCTTGAACCCTCGCTACTAATTCTTCTTTCACAAATGGTTTTCTAATATAATCATCTGCTCCTGCTTGTAGCCCTGCTATGCAATCCTTGCTAGAAATATTGTCGGTCACAATAATTATCGGTGTCGTTTTAACAAGTCGTATTTGTCTACAAATTTCTGGCCCCGATATACTTAACGAATCCCAATCCAATATGATAATATCCCAATCTTGTTCATATACTATATTTAAACCTTGGTTTTCATTGTGAAGTTTTAAAATGAAATAGCCCTCTTGCGTTAGACCGCTTACGATTTTCTTTGCAAAAGACCGCTCATTCTTAATTACTAACACCTGCTTCACCGATGGTTCACCTCTACTTCAATATAACTTAGTTGGATAAAAAGTTATCCCCCAAAAATAATTTAAGATYTATAAAATATTAAATCCCTAAAAAAGCCRTTATAACRGCTTATTAGGAGAACTCTATATAATCTTACAATAGATATGGATGAAAACACAAAATATATGAAGATTTAAATAAATATTTTTTAATCATTAAGGGGCAGCTATAGTATCTACCTGCTTATCATCAATAACTATTTCTTCATTTTCTGTTTCAGGGGTACTATCCCACCCCCATCACCTTAAGCATTTTATAAAACCACAAAACAAAAAAACTGTATTCTTTCTATTTTTCTACTTATAAATACTTGTGTAGAAGTGATTTTGTTGTTGTTTATTTTAGATAAAATTGTGATCGTTAGGGGATAACACACACAAGGTGTATTGAGAATGTAATTGAAAGAACCGAAGAATTAGATACATTCTGTTTTTAGAACCATAACTCTGCCGCAAACAAAAAGAACCATAACCYCGCCAMTCTGGCAAAGTTATGGTTCATATCATACAAAATAAAAAAACCACCAAATATGTATTGGTGGAGACGGTGGGAGTCGAACCCACGTCCAAAAATATCGGCACTTAAGCTTCTACGAGTGTAGTCGATATATTAGCATTTCGCGAACTCTTCGGCCTATCGACAGGCTTCCAAGTTGCTAGTCTGATTGTTCTCTTCCTTCGCCCTCAGACGGCGAACTCCGGCGTAGTCCACTTAGTTTGAGTCCCTTACCCTACCACATGGACGATGGAGGGAGGAACCTTTAGTGCAATTAAGCAGCTAAAGAAAGATTGTTTTGTTTGCCAATTATAGGCTTTGACGTTTTAACGAGGCCGATCCCCTCGACTCGCAACCTAAGCTCGAACTATCCCTGTCGAATCCGTAACGTCCCCATGATAAAAATGGAGCATACGAAGAAAATATCGTGATAACTACTAAGAGCTGTTTTTCAATGTGCAACAACCTTACATAAGTTATTATATCATACGCGCGCCGTTTTACAAATGTAAATATCTGTATTACATCTTTTGRCGATCACGGAACACGCGTGCAATTTCACGTTTCGCTTCTTTCTCTYTTAAATCGTGACGTTTATCATATTGTTTCTTACCTTTTGCTAAACCAAGTGCCATTTTCGCAAATCCATTTTTCAAATAGATTCTAACTGGAACTAATGCATATCCTGTTTCTTTTGCGTAACCTGCTAGCTTATCAATTTCTTTTTTATGAAGAAGTAACTTCCTTGTACGTAGCGGATCGTGATTGAAACGATTCCCTTGTTCATATGTATTAATATGCATATTATGAACCCATACYTCACCGTTATGTATACGTGCAAACGCRTCTTTCAAGTTCACGCGTCCAGCGCGAATCGACTTAATTTCCGTTCCTTGAAGGACAAGCCCTGCTTCGTATGTTTCTTCGATGAAATAATCATGAAATGCTTTTTTATTTTGCGCAATAACCTTACCTGTACCTTTTGGCATATAACGTCCCTCCTCTATTTTTACCATTGTAACAAATGTAAACCAAAAGCGAAAGTGGCTCGCTCAGAATGTGAGGTGGATGGAGCTTCTGACCTTGAGGCGCTCTTTGCCTCCTGGGAAGAAGCGAAGCCACCAAACATTCTAGCCACTGTAGCTGGATTCCACAAAAAGCGAAAGTGGCTCGCTCAGAATGTGAGGCGAAGCCACTCTTTTCTTACTTGCGCTTTTTCTTTTTCTTCTTGAATCCTGGTACATTTTCAAAGAAGCCTTTTTTCTTCTTACCATTACCGTTACCATCTTTTTTCCCTGGCTGACTAGCGGATGTGGATGTGGATGCTGATGCAGATGCGGATCCTTTTCCTTTTCCTTGTCCACCACGATCAAACTTTCTTCCTGTGCCGCGCTCGCCACCGCGCTCATTACTACGTTCGCTACGTCCACCGCGTTTCTTTCTGCCTGTTCTTGGCTGTTCAATCACAACTGGACGATCTTTGAACTTACGACGAGGTGTGCCTTTCATGCCAACGATTTCAAAGTCGATTGCACGCTCGTCTTTATTTACGTTAATAACACGAATTGTAATTTCGTCACCGATGCGGAATACGTTACCTGTACGTTCTCCGATCATCGCAAAATGTTTTTCGTCATAACGGTAGTAATCATCTGTTAAATAGCTAACGTGTACAAGACCTTCAATTGTATTTGGAAGCTCTACGAATAAACCGAAGTTTGTTACAGAGCTAATCATACCGTCATACTCTTCACCGATCTTATCGACCATATACTCTGCTTTTTTCATTTCGTCTGTTTCACGCTCTGCTTCAACAGCACGGCGTTCCATATTAGAAGAGTGCTCTGCAATCTCAGGTAAGTTTTCACGCCATTTCGCTTGCGTTTCGTTGTCTACTTTACCATTAATGATGTATTCACGAATCAATCTATGAACAATCGTATCTGGGTAACGACGAATTGGCGATGTGAAATGCGTGTAGAACTCAGTTGATAAACCAAAATGTCCTAAGCTGTTCGAATCGTAACGTGCTTGCTTCATAGAACGAAGCATAACTGTTGAAATGACTATTTCTTCCGGCTGACCTTGAACCATTTCAAGAATTTGCTGCAATGCACGAGGGTGTATTTCATTCGCACGTCCCTTTACTGCATATCCGAAGTTTGTTACAAACTCGAAGAAACGCTCAAGCTTATCTTCTTTCGGATCTTCATGGACACGGTACATAAACGGTACGTTCATCCAGTGGAAATGCTCCGCTACTGTTTCGTTCGCAACAAGCATAAACTCTTCAATTAACTTCTCTGATACAGAACGATCACGCATTACAACATCAGTCGGTTTTCCTTCTTCATCTACTAGTACTTTCGCTTCTTTAAAGTCAAAGTCAATCGCACCACGGCGCATACGTTTTTCACGTAAAATTTGTGCTAACTGCCCCATTTCTTTAAACATTGGTACTAGCGGCTCGTAACGTTCAATTAGTGCTTCGTCTTCATCTTCTAAAATGCTTCTTACGTCAGCATACGTCATACGCTCTGTCGTTTTAATTACACTTTGGAAAATCTCGTGTTTTACAACATCACCTAGATTGTTGATTTCCATTTCACAAGATAGTGTCAGACGGTCTACTTTCGGATTTAATGAACAAATACCGTTTGATAAACGATGCGGAATCATCGGAATTACACGGTCTACAAGATATACACTCGTTGCTCTCTCTGCTGCTTCAACATCAATTGGAGAACCTTCTTGAACGTAATGACTTACATCCGCAATATGAACGCCAAGCTTATAGTTACCGTTCTCAAGCTTCGTTACTGTAACAGCGTCATCTAAGTCTTTCGCATCCGCACCATCAATTGTAACAATCATTTGATCACGTAAATCACGACGATCTTTTATATCTTCTTCTGAAATCGTTTCTGGTACACTGTTTGCATGCTCCATCACTTCTTCAGGGAATGCTAAAGGTAAATGATGTTTATGAATGACAGATAAAATATCTACTCCTGGGTCATTTTTATGACCTAGAATTTGAATAACTTCACCTTCTGCGCTTAAACGGTTCTCTGGGTAGCCCGTAATTTTCACAACTACTTTATGGCCTTCTACAGCGCCCATAGATGCACTTTTCAAGATAAAAATATCACTTGTCCAGCGTTTATTATCAGGTATAACAAATCCAAAGTTCTTTGACTCTGTATATGTACCAACTAGTTCCTTCGTTCCACGCTCTAAAATACGAACAATCGCGCCTTCTTGGCGTGATCCACTTGATTGTGCGCTAACACGTGCTAATACTGTATCACCATGAAGTGCACCATTTAATTCTGTCGGCGGGATGAAAAGATCATCATCTCCTGTTTTCTTCTCCTCTGGAACGACGAACGCAAAACCACGTGCGTGCCCAATTAATTTACCGCGTACTAAATTCATTTTTTCTGGAAGACCGTAGCGGTTACTACGTGTGCGGATAACAAGCCCCTTCTCTTCCATCATTACAAGTGCCTTTACGAAATCTTTAAAGCCCTCAGAGCCTTCGATTCCAAATGCCGATTCTAATTCTTGTATCGTTAACGGTTTATACGCTTCTTCCCTCATAAATAATAACAACTTATCAATATGTTCTTGCATGATTTCTTCCAAGCAAAAATACCTCCTTTAAACCCTTATATTATTTAGTGTATCCGAAAGATGGGGGATGTATAAAGTGAAACTTTCATCATCTCCCAATGATTTTTTACAGTTTTCACAAAAAATTCCTTATGAAAAAAAGAGGCAACTAGACCTTACCAATCTAGTTGCTCCAAGAAGTTATATACATCCTCATGTAGCAC
>NZ_JBFTMA010000169.1:0-7251 GCF_056396725.1 Bacillus sp. 05T31 | reverse complement strand
CTTCGTTTCTTCACAGAATGATACATCCTGAAAGCCATATACTTTTAATGCTTCAATTACTTTGTTAATCATGTTTATATTCATTTTTTAACCCTCTTTACGAAGTTCTACTTTTATATTATAACATAAAAAATTACGTAGAAAGCGCTTCCAAGTGTATTTTATTATAAACTTTACGTTTCAATCATAAAAATGAAACAAAGAAAAAATAATTGTAAAGAAGGAAGGACTCTTTTATTGTTTCGTCATATATATAGAGAAATAGTGCAATGAAAGGAAATTTTCCGAGGTGGAGATTGTATTTCCAATTTGAGCGCAGTAAAAGAGGTGAGAATCTTGAACTTTGATATTGTAGGACAAAAAGCATATATAAAAGATGGGCCGCATCGGAACCGAATTGGAACTGTAAAGAAAAATGAAAAACAATTAGAATCCCACTTTGCTATTGTAATTGGGGAACAAAGTATTGCTGTAGAGCTAAAGGATATCGTGTTAGTTGGAGTAGATGTAGGACAATTTCATACATGGTGCGAGCAAAATGGTTATTTGTGAAAGGGACGGGCTGTGAGATAATGAAATATATTTGAGAAAAGRGAATATGTTATTATATTCTCTTTTTCTATGTGTGGGGAGACGGAAATGAATTATAAAGAACAAGAGTTTACATTGGAGTTGAAAGAGAACATTAAATGTATGGAAAAGGAAATAGAGCGAATATCACTTGGATTTTTTAAAGCGTATTCGCATTTATACATAGGGAAAAATATGAAATTAGATATGGGATTTGAAAGAGAAAAAGAGAATCCCTTTGAAATAGGATATTATTCATCAGTTTCTATAGCGGTATTAGATGAAGAAGGAGAGATGATTGAATTTTACATTATTCCAATTTGGAGATGCGAAAATACTTTTTTAGGGATGCCAACTCAGTCGAGAGTTTGGGGGAGTAAGAAAGTAGGGGAACTTGTTGATGAATCTTGTTATGAGATTGAGGAAGAGTTAAAAGAGCAACTAGAAGAATACTTGGAGTGATAACTTTCAAGAGAAGATGTATAGAGATGGAACATAATAAAAAAGACGCTAACAGTATAAATTATTAGCGTCCTTTTTTATTATGAAGCAATCTCACCAGTTTTTACATCATCTTGATTGTACGTATCCTGATCTAATTCACCAAGCCATTTACTAGAAATAAGACCAGCTGTCATAGAACCACTTACGTTAAGAGCTGTACGACCCATATCGATTAATGGTTCAACTGAGATAACAAGAGCGACAATGCCGATTGGTAAGTTCATTGTAGATAGTACGATTAACGCTGCGAATGTTGCACCGCCACCAACACCGGCAACACCGAATGAGCTAATAGCAACGACAGCGATTAAAGTTAAAATGAATTGTGGTTGTAATGGATCAATTCCTACAGTTGGAGCGACCATCATAGCAAGCATTGCTGGATAAATACCTGCGCAACCGTTTTGACCGATAGATACCCCAAAGGATGCAGCGAAGTTAGCGATTCCTTCAGAAATACCAAGCTTTTCTTTTTGAGCTTCAATATTTAATGGCATTGCACCAGCACTAGAGCGAGATGTGAATGCAAATGTTAATACAGGGAACACTTTTTTCAAATATTGAATTGGATTTAAACCAGATAATGCGATTAATAATAAGTGAATGATAAACATTACGATAAGAGCTACGTAAGATGCTAAAACGAAGTTACCAAGTTTTAAAATAGCGTTAATATCGCTACCAGCAACTGTCTTTGCCATAAGAGCTAATACGCCGTATGGAGTAAGACGTAAAATTAATGTTACCATACGCATTACGATTGCATATACAGCATCAAGCATTTTCTTAAATAGCTCTGCTTGTTCTGGATATTTTCGTTTTACACCTATAAAGGCAATCCCGATAAAGGCTGCAAATATTACAACAGAAATTGTTGATGTTGGACGAGCACCTGTTAAATCAAGAAAAGGATTCGTAGGCAACAGTTCTAACAATTTGTCTGGAATTGTTGTCTTTTCAATAGAAGTAAATCTTTCTTCTACTAATTTCAGACGAGCAGATTCTGCATCACCTTGTTGTAATCCTGTTGCTGATACATCAAATCCTGCGCTTGCAGCTATACCGACAGCTGCGGCAATTCCYGTAGTAAGAATTAAAATTCCGATAATAAGACCACTGATTTTACCAAGGTTTTTCGTTAATTGTAATTTTGTAAATGCTGAAATAATAGATACTAAAATAAGTGGCATAACGATCATTTGAAGTAATTTCACATAACCGTTACCAATTAAACYRAACCAGGTATTTGATTCGATAATTACTTTAGAAGTAGGTTCATAAATAAATTGTAATATAAGACCAAAKATAATTCCGACTCCTAAAGCAGTAAATACACGTTTATTAAAAGATACATGCTTACGTTGCATATAATACAATACGCCAACTAAAATGAGCATGACTGTGATGTTAGTCCCGACAAGCAKTGTATTCATGTTRATTCCCCCTAATTCCAATGTGTTATATAGAATATAAGKTAATAAAACCTATAAGTCAACTAGGGAATTGCGGAATTAAAAAAAAGATGGCAATTTGCCATCTCTTAATGCCCAGCTCCAGGGACAAGTAAAAATGTTGTGTACCATGTAAATCCGATGAAGAAAACGGTTAAATATGCCCCGAATACGTATATATACATACGCTCTGTTAATTTTAAATAACTTAAAAGTACGAAGAATCCTGTTTGTCCTAAAAATAGTAGTGCGGTCGAATGCATATCCCCTACGTAAAACATAACCGAGAAAATTCCAGTCCAAAAGCCGAGAACGCGAAACATGCGCTCCATGCCATCTCCCTCCTTTTCTAAAAAAAGTAAAACCTCTTTTCATTATAGTTTATTTTTCTAACTATTGTAAATATTCATTCATATAAAAAAGAAGCCAATTATAATATTGACTTCTTCTTAGTTGAAAAACTAAATTTGAACTTTATCCCGCTATTTGCGGGGCAGTAAAACTCCCACCTCAAAATTCAGCAAATGCGAGGAAGTTAGGTGGGAGATAACTTCCCGTAAAAGCCCGATTGGTGAAAGTTAATAATCAGTGGGGGAAGAACCCCCCCACTGATTAAAGTTTCACTTTATAGTTACAAGATTTGCAGCCATCTAGTAGACTATCGTTTCGTGTTAATTCCACGTTCGGGAATAGGATTTCAAAAATCCCCTTCATCATATCTCCGTGCATATTACAAATTTCAGTCGGATGATGCGCAGCAACTTCTTTAAATGGGCAATTGTGTACATCATAGAAAATTTTTGTGCCATCTGTACTTAATTCAAAAGCAGGCGATAAGCCAGCTGTTGAGAATGCTTCTTTTGCGATTAGCATTTTTTGTTCTATCGTCAATGCTTCTGCACTTACATTTAAGCGATGCATATGTTGTTGCATTAATTCTTTGCCGAATTGTTTCCCTGTTTCATATAGCGCTTTTTCACCAGCACTACCTAAGCTTAGCAGTGAATTAAATGCTATCTGTGCTAATAATTGATAATCGCGAAATGGGAATTGTAACTGGATGACATCTTGAGACAAGACGTATAGTCTGCTTGGTCTGCCGCCTTTCCCAGTTTTTTTTGTTTCTGATTTGAGCATATTAACATCTTCTAATTTAGATAAATGTAAACGCGCTACGTTTGGATGAATATTAAACTCATCTGCAATTTCTTGTACAGTTACGTAATTATGTTTTTGCGAAATATATTTATAAATATAATAACGAGTAGGGTCAGATAATACACCTGTAATTTTTAGAGCTTGTTCCATGAGGATCTCCACCTTTATCACTTTATCCAAGATATTAACATTATAATACAGATAAACTTCTATATAGGTAATTTCAGACAATAATTCGGAAATTGTTCATAATTTCACAAACATATTTTCCCTTTTTCTCTTAGTGAAAATACAAAATCTCTAATTTTTCTTGTGCATTTTTTTATGATATATACATAGTGAGGAGGGAAACTTGATGAATAGTGTCGAGCTTTTTGCAAATATGATTATGAAAGAAGCTTGTAGGGTGCAAGCATCGGACTTACATATTGTGCCCAGGCAGAAGGATGTGGCGATTCAATTACGTATTGGAAAAGATTTAATTACGAAACGGTGTATTGAGAAAGAATCTGGAGAAAAGCTTGTTTCACACTTTAAATTTTTAGCATCAATGGATATAGGAGAGAGGAGAAAACCTCAAAATGGTTCGTTGTACTTACAAATTGATGGAAAAGAAGTGTATTTACGCCTTTCAACACTTCCAACAGTATATCAAGAAAGTCTCGTTATTCGCCTCCATTTACAAGCATCTGTACAGCCACTGTCTCATCTTTCGTTATTTCCAAGTTCAGCGGAAAAATTACTCTCTTTTTTAAAGCATTCTCATGGGTTACTCGTATTTACTGGGCCAACTGGTTCTGGAAAAACAACAACAATGTATGCGTTATTAGAAGTAGCTAGAAAATGGCAAACACGTCGCATCATTACACTGGAAGATCCAGTTGAGCAAAGAAAAGACGGTTTATTACAAATTCAAATAAATGAAAAAGCTGGTATCACATATAAAACGGGATTAAAGGCTATTTTGCGTCATGATCCAGATATTATTTTAGTTGGCGAAATTCGTGATGAAGAAACAGCAAAAGTAGCTGTAAGGGCCAGTTTGACGGGACATTTAGTAATGACAACCTTGCATACAAATGATGCGAAAGGAGCGATACTACGATTTATGGATTATGGTATTACAAGGCAAGAAATTGAACAATCATTATTAGCAGTAGCTGCTCAGCGGCTCGTCGAATTAAAATGTCCATTTTGCAGAGGGAAGTGTGCAACTTTATGTAAATCAATGAGGAAAGTGAGACAGGCAAGCATTTATGAACTGTTATATGGATATGAATTAAAACAAGCGATTAAAGAAGCAAGTGGAGAACATGTTACGTATCACTATAAAACGTTGGAATCGTCGGTTCGAAAAGGGTATGCTTTAGGCTTTTTAGAAGAAGATGTATATGTTTAAGAGAAAATGGAGTTTAAGTGATCAAGCATTATTATGTAAAAGATTAAGTGATTTATTAGAGAAAGGTTACTCACTTTTGCAGGCGTTAGAATTTTTGCAGTTGCAACTACCATTAGGGAAGAAATTACAGTTACAGCGTATGATCGAGGGATTGAAAAATGGACAAAGTTTGCACGCTTCTTTTCACCAATTAATGTTTCACTCTGAGATGTTAAGTTATTTGTTTTATGCAGAGCGACATGGTGACATTTCTTTTGCTTTGCAACAAGGGAGCGTACTTCTTTACAAGAAAGATAAATATAGGAAAGATATGATGAAAGTAATGCGATATCCTATGTTTTTATCATTTTTTTTAATGATTATGCTTTCTGTTTTTAACCTCATTTTATTGCCTCAGTTTGAAATGATGTATAGTTCTTTACGTTCTACAGCACCACCACTTACGGAGCAAATTTTAGTTGCAATTAAATTATTACCCTACTTCATTTATATGATTGTTCTTATCGTTATAATGGGATTTAGTTTATATATATTTTATTTCCGAAAACTTCCGCCTACTCAAAAGGTAAAGATTATGATCCGTATTCCCCTTATGAAAACATTTCTTATTTTAAATCATTCGCATTATTTTTCCACTCAATTAAGTGGTTTATTACACGGTGGATTGTCGGTACACGAAGCATTAACAATAATGATGAAGCAAAAGTRTCATCCGTTCTTTCAGTATGAAGCAGACCGAATTGAGCGGCAATTAATTGCAGGAGAACCGTTACAATCTATTATTGATAAAAGCGGTTATTACGAGAAAGAACTTTCTTATATCATTACGCATGGACAAGCAAACGGTAATTTAGCAAATGAGCTTGGTGATTACAGTGAGCTCATTATTGAAAAGGTAGAACAAAAAATTAAACGTATGTTATTTGTGATTCAACCCATTTTATTTACATGTCTTGGGGTTATAGTCATTTTGATGTACTTAGCGATGATTATGCCGATGTTTCAAATGATGAATTCTATATAGGGGGCATTTACATGCAGAATGAGGAGGGTTTTACTCTTTTAGAAATGTTATTAGTTATGGTTGTCATAACTGTATTATTACTATTAATTATTCCAAATGTAGTTACACAGCGCTCATCCGTCCAAGGAAAAGGATGTGCAGCCTATGTGAAATCTATAGAAGCACAAATACAAGCATATCACTTGCAACATAATAAGATTCCATCAATAGAGGAACTTGAAACAGGAAAGTATATTACTTCAAAAACTTGCCCGAAAGGTGAACCAATCCATATTTCCGATGATGGTACGGTATCAGCTGGGGAATCGTGAAGCAAAAAGGTTTTACTCTTTTAGAAATGCTACTTGTCTTATTTGCTATTTCTGTACTGAGTGTTGTTACGCATTTTAACGTTACTTCATTACATGAAAAACAAAAAGTTGAGCAGTTTTTGAAACAGTTTTCAAATGATATTTTGTATATGCAGCAGTTGGCGATTAAGCGTCAACAACATTATACGTTACGCTGGTTTAAAGGGAAACAGATGTATTATATTTCGGAATCGGAGACAGACCTTTTAATTGTTAAGAGAGAATATGATAAAGATGTCCAAATGGATTTGCATACCTTTCCAAATCCAATGACATATAATCCGAGCGGGAATATTAATAGGGGTGGTACGATTTTACTTTCCTATCGAGGGTATAAATATGAGATTGTATTTCAGCTTGGAAGAGGGAGATTTACGTATCGTGAAGTGTCAAAAAGGATCAGTAATGGTTGAAATGGTTGTAGCGTTAAGTTTAATAATGATGGCGGCATCGTTATTGCTCCCGCAAACATTATTAATTATGCAAGAAAGAAAAAATATAAAAATGAGCTATAAAGCATTAATATTATTAAAAAAAGAAGCGGCCTTATTTAAGTATGAGAATGAGGAAAAGCGAGTAAAAGAGCAAGTCATAAAAGGAATTGTATATTACACATATTGGAGAGGAGATGAAGTTTGTACGATGTGGAAAGATAGGAGAGGAAAAGCGATGGAGCAATGCCTTTATGCAAAGGAAAAATAAAAAAGAAGTGGGATTTACATTAATAGAAATGATTGCATGTTTGTTGATTTTATCAATGTTCTTTTTACTTTTACCGCGTCTTCATATTATGGG
>NZ_JBFTMA010000168.1:0-7329 GCF_056396725.1 Bacillus sp. 05T31 | reverse complement strand
GGGTATATTATATTGTCATAAGTTATAAATGGTGACATAATGGTAATGAGGTGATTATAGAATGGAATATAATCAAGATATGAAAAATAGATTGAAACGTATTGAAGGTCAAGTTCGTGGTGTGCTTCGCATGATGGAAGAGGGAAAAGATTGCCGAGATGTTATTACACAGTTAACTGCATCCCGTTCTGCGCTAGATCGTACAATTGGACTCGTTGTGGGAACAAATTTAGAGCAATGTTTGCGCGAGCAGTTTGAGACAGGTAATGGCTCAAATGAAGAGTTAATTAAAGAAGCTGTTCAATTACTTGTAAAAAGCCGATAATCTGTCAAACATATGTGTTGACAGATTTTCAAAAACATTTTATTATACCCCTACAGGTATATGTATAATGACTAGGGAGGAAATGACGATGAGTATAAAAGTGGATACGAGTTTAGATTGTAAAGGATTGGCTTGTCCGATGCCAATTGTGAAGACAAAAAAGGCGATGGAAGGGTTGGTATCAGGGAAAGTTATTGAAATAGAGGCGACGGATAAAGGTTCTACGCTAGATATTCAAAGTTGGTCAAGTAAAGTAGGGCATCAATATATTGGAACAAAACAAGAGGGAGATATATTAAAGCATTATGTACGAAAAGCCCACGAACATGAAATGAATGAAGTTGTGAAATATCCTCATACAATTACGAATGGGGAATTGCAAAATATATTATTAAGTGGTGAAAATTGCACTGTATTAGATGTTCGTGAAGAAGCGGAATTCGCCTTTGGTCATATTCCATCCGCAATTTCGGTTCCATTAGGTGAATTAGATAGTGCTATGTTAGATTATGCGAAACCAATTTATGTTGTTTGCCGAACTGGTAACCGTAGTGATATAGCGTGCCAMATGTTGAAAGARAAAGGTTWTKCAAAYGTGAAAAATGTCATTCCAGGYATGTTAGAKTGGCAAGGGAACRTAGAAAAATAAAATTTTTTAAATAWAAAYATACCTATGGGGGTAATTGGATGAGTGTTAAACCGTTACAAGCAAAAGATATAGCAGAGAAAGTTTTATTTGGAGAGTTGTTTATTTTAGATGTTCGGAATGAAGTGGATTATGAAGAATGGAAAATTGAAGGGAAACAAATTTCTTCAATGAATAAACCATATTTTGATTTATTAGATGGTGTAGAACATATTGTAGATGAATTGCCGAGAGAGAAAGAGATTTTAGTTGTATGTGCGAAAGAGGGATCTTCTCAGTTCGTTGCAGAGCAATTGTTAGATGCTGGTTTCAATAATATTTATTATTTAGCTGGCGGTATGAAAGCTTGGAGTGAGTATGTGAAGCCGGTAAAGGTAGGGGATGTACAGGGCGGGGGAAGTATATATCAATTTAATCGTTTTGGAAAAGGATGCTTATCTTATATGGTAGTTTCAAACGGTGAAGCAGCAGTCATTGATGCGGTGAGAACGATTGAAGCATACGAAGATTTTGCAAAAGAGCATGGAGTTACTATTACGAATGTAATGGATACACATTTACATGCAGATCATATTTCTGGAGGGCGTAAGTTAGCTGAAAAAGTAGGTGGTACGTATTGGTTACCTCCAAAAGATGCCGAGGAAGTCGTTTTCTCATACGAACCGCTTATAGAAGGGTCTGTTATTACGGTGGGGGGTACCAAAATTGGAATTGACGCTTTATACTCACCGGGGCATACGATTGGAAGTACATCCTTTATTATCGATGAGACGTATTTATTATCAGGTGATATTTTATTTGTAGATTCAATTGGTCGTCCCGATCTTGCTGGAAAGGCGGAAGACTGGGTAGGGGATTTGCGAAGTACTTTATATACACGTTATAAGGAATTATCGCAAGAGTTAATTGTTTTACCAGCTCATTATTCAAAAATAAGTGAAATGGATGAAAATGGGGTTGTGAGTGCTAATTTAAAACAATTGTTTGAAGTGAATGCAGGATTAAATATGAAAGATGAGAATGAATTCCGCAAAATTGTAACGGAGAATCTACCACCTCAGCCGAATGCTTATCAAGAAATTCGTCAAACGAATATGGGTAAGATTTATCCGAATGTGGAAGAAGAGCGTGAAATGGAGATTGGTCCAAATCGCTGTGCAGTTCATGATTCATTATAAAATAACAAACTGGAGGAATAGATGATGAATGTAAACCAAGTATTAGATGCGAAAGGTTTAGCATGTCCAATGCCGATTGTAAGAACGAAGAGAGCGATGGATGCTTTACAAACTGGAGAAGTGTTAGAAGTACATGTAACGGATAAAGGATCAGTAAAAGATATTCCAGCATGGTCAAAAACAGGCGGTCATGAAATAGTAAAGCATAATATAGAAGACGATGTGCTGAAGTTTTGGATTAAGAAGGCGTAGTAAAGAAATAATTTTATAAATGTAGAGGGGGAGTTATATGAACACAATATTAAGTACGCTTTTCATTGTACTTGCTGCATCGTTTGTTATTTCACGTTTTTTACCGGTGAAAGGTGTTCAAAATATAAATGGAAAAGAATTAAAAAGTATAGTGGGAAAACAGGGAAAGCAGTTTATCGATGTTCGTACAGTAGGTGAATATAGAGGAAATCATATGAAGGGATTTCAGAATATCCAGCTAAATGAGTTAGCTAGTAAAGTAAATCAGTTAGATAAAAATAAGGAAGTAATTGTTATTTGTCAGAGCGGGATGAGAAGTAAGCAAGCAGCAAAAGTATTAAAGAAATTAGGATTTCAGCGCATTATAAATGTTTCAGGCGGTATGAACGCTTTGTAAGGGGAAAGTAGTATCGGGTGTAGCTAGATAATTTGAGCCTTTTTACAATTTTTAAAATACCCCTACAGGTAATTAGGAGGAGAACAGTATGGAACAACAGAAGAAAACAACAATTGTTTTATTTAGCGGAGATTATGATAAAGCGATGGCTGCTTATATTATTGCAAATGGTGCAGCGGCGTATGATCAAGAGGTGACTATTTTTCATACTTTTTGGGGATTAAATGCTTTAAGGAAAGATGAACATGTGAAAGTGAAGAAAACTTTTGTAGAGAAAATGTTTGGAAAAATGATGCCGCGCGGCGCTGATAAGATGGGATTATCAAAAATGAATTTTGCTGGTATRGGRCCAAARATGATTAAAGGTATTATGAAAAAACATAAWGCRATGCCTTTRCCAGATTTAATYGATWTGGCGAAAGAACAGGGARTTAARCTTGTAGCTTGTCAAATGACAGTAGATTTATTAGGGTTAAAAGAGGAGGAGATTATGGAAGGGGTAGAGTTTGCAGGAGTAGGTGCATATTTAGCAGATGCTTCGGATGGGAATGTGAATTTATTTATTTAAATCACCTTCTTTTTAGAAGGCAGGGGATACAATATGAGTTTAACAGTATTACTTTTTATTATTGGGTTTATAGGTTCGTTTATTTCAGGAATGGTTGGGATTGGCGGTGCAATTATTAATTATCCGATGATCTTATACATTCCAGTATTGCTAGGATTTGCTGGATATACATCACATGAAGTGAGTGGTATTACAGCGATTCAAGTATTCTTTGCAACTTTTGCAGGCGCGTGGGCGTATAGGAAAAGTAACGATATGGATAAAACCTTAGTTGTTTATATGGGAGCTAGTATATTAATAGGAAGCTTTGTAGGTAGCTTTAGTGCGAATCTATTAAATGAGCATGCTGTAAACGTTGTTTACACATTACTAGCTACTATTGCGGCTATTATGATGTTTATACCAAAGCGAAGCAATCGTAAGGGGACAGAAGGAATTACGTACAATAAGTGGCTCGCTAGTTTGCTAGCGTTTAGTGTAGGAAGTGTTTCCGGCATTATTGGGGCTGGTGGTGCRTTTCTTTTAGTACCGATTATGCTAGTTGTTTTAAAACTACCGATACGTACRACAATAGCAACATCTATCGCTATTACTTTTATTTCCTCGATAGGAATTACTACTGGRAAAGTGATTACTGGACAAATAGTTGTTATTCCGGCTCTTATCGTTGCGATAGCAAGTTTATTTGCCGCTCCGCTTGGAGTGAGAGTAGGGAAGAGAGTGAATCAAAAAGTCTTGCAATACGTATTGTCTACTTTAATTGTAGGTACTGCGATAAAGATGTGGRTTGATATGATATYRAARTAAAARGATGGTGCTCTTGYAGCACCATCTTTTTAATTAYGCCCAAATMACYTTCATTAAGTTCTTATATTCATCGTTTGCCAGTTTATATAGCATTCTCGTATGTTCAAAGACAAGTGCGGGATTAAAGTTTGGTTCTGAGAATGCAAGAGATGTTGAAATATCAATTGCGTTTTGTTTGTTTAGCGTGAATTTTGCAAATCGATAAGATGTGTTTAATTCATTGATGACATGTAAAATRTCATTTKTTGATGTTGAATCAGGTACAAGAGCAACATTGAAGCAGTATATATCCACAGCAGGATGTTCGYTTTGGAARGCAGCGATAAGTTGAATTTTTGCGCCAGCTTCTGTTTCTAATCCTACTGAGAAATGTACAGAACCATCATTTTCATCTATATTTTCTTCCATGTATATATCGTTTGATTTTAAGTACTCTTTAAAATCTGAAATGTTATGTTTTACTGCAGCTTTCATATGTGTGAGCCCCCTGATAATTGGAATAGATTACTATTATTTATTATAATTTAAAAATATTAAAAAAGATAGTTGGAAAGTTCTGATTTTTAATTTTGAAAGAATTAAAAAGAAGCAGTGCTCTACCTCCATAGAGCACTGCTTCAATTTATTCATTGTCATTAGACGATGTTTCTGTATCTTCACTGTTATTCTTATTTTGAGTTTCATCGTTACTTGATTCGCGTTCACTCGTATTTTCAGACTTAGATTCTTTTGTTTTCTCTGAGCTTGTTTTTTTCGAATCAGAATCAGATTTTGTATAGGCAGGTAGTCCAAGGTGACTACGAAGTTCGTTTGTAACATTAGCTAATTCTTTTTTATCTGGATTGTAGTAGTAAGTTCGGCCACCACCAGATGACTTACTACATGTATCATCACCTTTTGCCATGTAACAATCTTCACCTTCAAGTTGTAATTTCTCAATTGAAGAATCTGCTCCATATTTATAGAATGAAAGCATATCGTCGAATGTTAAGTTTGTAACGAATTGTCCGTTAATATCATCAATGATGTTACCAACTTTTGTTACGGATCCAACGCTTGTTAGTTTCTTTAAAATGGCTTCAATAACGAGTTGCTGACGTTGACCACGCATCGCATCACTATCGATGTGCCTTGTTCTAGCAAGAGCAAGAGCTTCTTCACTATTTAACTTTTGAACACCTTTTTTCAGGTGAATTGCATCGGCGTTATCATTACTATCTTGTTCAGTAAACTCAACTGGTACGTCAACTTCAATGCCRCCTAAATCATCAACAATTTTCATGAATGATTTAAAGTTAAATTTTACAAAGTAATCGACAGGAACATTCATTAATTTTTCAACTGCATCAATACTAGCTTGCGGTCCACCATCTTTTCCGTTTTTAGTAGAACCAAATGCATGAGCGTGTGTAATTTTATCTTTTTTCTTTTCTACTGGAATATAAGTATACGTGTCTCGTGGAATACTTAATAGTTTTACAGTTTTGCTATCTTTATTAAACGTTGCAAGTAATAGTGCATCCGTTCTTATAGCTTCACCATATTCTTTCCCACGGACATCGCTTTCATCAACACCCATTATTAAGACAGAGACATTATTCGTAATAGGTTTTACAGCTTTATCACGTAAATCAGATTTATCACCGCGCGCTAAATCGTGAGCGGCATTTCGAATAGCAGAAGATGCTTTATTTACTAAAAACCAAGTATAACCGCCACCTATTATTAAAAAGAATAAAATAACGCTTATAATAATTTTTGTTTTTTTCTTACCTTTTTTCGATGTACTTCGTGTATTTTCTTGYAAAGATGGGTTTTGCTCCATTTCTTGTACTCCTTCAGTTGGATTGAAATACGACACTCATATCCACTTATTATAATGAAATTTAGCGAAAAAAAACATTACAAATCATTTACATTTCGTAAAAATTCAATTTATTTATAAAAAGTCAGATTTTCTATATTTTATTTTAAAGATGTAGAACAAGTATAATGTGTTTTAGTAGAAATGAAAATATGTATTGTGAGAAAGGGATAGAGAAGTAAGATTTGTTGAAATATAGCCAAGAAGAAGCGATGCGCTTTATAAGCATTTCTTATATAATAAAGAAGGATTTTACGGATGAAGGAGAGAGCGTAATGAATCATACATCATTCCGAGCAATGGTCGTGAACGAAAAAGAAAATAATCAATTTGAAAGAAAGCTTGTTGAGAGAGAAATTAATAGTTTACCTGAAGGAGATGTGCTAATACGGGTTCATTATTCTTCATTAAATTATAAAGATGCCCTTTCAGCTACTGGTAATAAAGGTGTAACGAGAACATATCCTCATACACCAGGCATAGATGCAGCAGGAGAGGTAGTTAGTAGTGGAAATAACGCCTTTCAGGAAGGCGATCAAGTTATTGTAACTGGATATGATTTAGGTATGAATACTTCTGGTGGTTTCGGGGAATATATTCGCGTGCCATCATCTTGGGTCGTTCCTTTACCAAAAGAAATGTCTTTGAAGGAAAGTATGGTATATGGGACAGCAGGTTTTACGGCTGCCTTATCGGTATATAAGCTTATTAGAGCGGGAATTACGCCTAGTACGGGAGATGTTTTAGTAACGGGTGCTACGGGCGGAGTAGGCAGTGTAGCAGTTAGTATTTTAGGAAAGCTAGGATATAGCGTAGTAGGGGCAACAGGGAAAATGGAAGAGAAAGAGATGCTGCTACGTTTAGGGGCAAAAAAGATGATTCATCGCGCGGAGTTGAGTGATGAATCAGGAAGACCGATGCTTAAAGGAATATACGCTGGGGTTGTCGATACTGTAGGCGGGAACATGTTAGAAAGTTCTTTAAAGGTAGTTAAGTATGGAGGCTGTGTAACAACGTGTGGTAACGTAGCAGGGCATGAATTAAATACAACTGTATACCCATTCATATTACGAGGGGTTAGCCTTATAGGAATAGATTCAGTTCAATGTCCGGTAGATGTGAGAAGAGAAGTGTGGGCGTTGCTAGCTGGTGAGTGGAAAAATTCAGAGCTATTATCTTATGCAGAAGAATGTACATTAGAAGAATTAGATGAGAAATTTACACTTATGCTGCAAGGAAAGTTAAAAGGAAGAACGGTTGTAAAGATGAAATGAAAAAAGAGACGCTTAAAT
>NZ_JBFTMA010000167.1:0-8544 GCF_056396725.1 Bacillus sp. 05T31 | reverse complement strand
CCCTGTACCAGCGTCGTAAGCTAATAGAGTAGACATTAAGAGTCACCTTCCTTTCTTAATAAGGAGAGGGCAGTTTCTTCATCGGTAATTAATGTATGAATGAACTTTCCTTTTAAGGCGCCGTAAATTGCAGCTATCTTTTCCGTACCGCCAGCTACACCAACGACATGTTTMATATTTTGAAGAACAGAGAGTGGTGTGCCGATAAGACGGTTATGATGGGGAAGTTCTAATTGTTTTCCGTTAGTATTATAAAATTGCCCTAAAATATCGCCAGCCCCGTTTTGACTACGTATATAAGTCATTTCACGTAGTGTTAATTTTTCTTCTTTCACAATTGTGGCGTCTTGAGATAAGCTGCCAATGCCGACTACTGCTGTATGAGCGAGGGAAGCGACGTGAAGCATATCTTTCACGCTCGGTTCAGATAGAATAATTTGTGTCATTTCGTTTGTAGATGTTAGAAAAGGGGTAGGAATAATATGAAGATCGCCTTGCATGTAGTTTAAATAGCTTTGATTTCTTGGAATATAGTGATTTACGCCTCCTGTAAGAGTAACGATTGAAAGACTCATAGAGCTATCAAAATGAATGTTTTCTAGCATTTTACTTATCGTCTCTCCCCAGCCAATCCCAAGTAAATCACCTTGTTGCAATTGAGTTTCTAAATATTGTGCGGCAGCTTTTCCGAGTGAAAATGCATAATCCTCAGTTGGCGTTGGAATAACGAAAGCATCTTTTAGATGGAATTTTTTTATAAGGTCACGTTCGATGCTTAAACAGTGTAAACCAGTACCTTTTATGTGAAATGTGACGACACCTTCCGTCCGTGCTTTATCTAACAATCGAACGACTTTATTTCTTGAAATGTGAAGAAGTGAAGCAATTTCTTGCTGGGTTAATTGATCTTTATAATAGTACCAAGCTACTTTTGTTAACAAATTGTCTTCAAAGTTCAGCTGTGACATGCTCTTCATCCCTTTCAACAATTGACCACTGCTTAAACATATGTGCTCGTTATTTTGTTTATTCCAGTTGAGGCGATAAAGTGAAACTTTAATCAGTGGGGGTTTTATTCATCCCCACTGATTATTAGCCCTCACCAATCGGACGTTTACGGGCAGTTGATCTCCCACCTAACTTCTTTGCTCCAGCCGAATTTTGAGGTGGGAGTCGTGAAAGGGGAAATAAAAAAGTTCTCAAACACAGCAGAAGCACATCAACATGGCATTTATTTAATTCCTCAAGAGCCGCTCATTTTTCCTCATATGACAATTGAAGAGAACATTTGTATCGGAATGAAAGCGAAAAAGAAAGAGCTTCGAAATAAGATTAATAAGTTGCTAGAAGAATTAGGGTGGAACATTCAACTTCATAATCTAGGGTTATCGTTATCCATTGCCCAGCAACAATTAGTAGAGATATTAAGAGGATTAATTAGGGAAGCTGAGATTCTTATTTTAGATGAGCCAACATCGACTTTAACAACTCATGAAATTAAGAGTCTTTTTGTGTTGATGAAAAGTTTAAGAGAAAAAGGAATTGGCATGATTTACATTACGCATCGTTTTCCAGAAATCTTTGAAATTGCGAATAAAGTAGCGATTTTGCGTGATGGAAGGATTGTAAGTCAAGGTGATGTATCAAGTTATACATATGACATGCTAATGGAGGGATTATTACCAAAAGGCTCTAAATTTGAGGAGAAGAGAGAGTTTAAGCAAGAAGAAACAATACTTTCAGAAAAAGTATTAGATGTCATAAATGTGTCTGGTTACGCATTTCAAAATGTATCATTTACTGTACATGCTGGTGAAGTTGTAGGGATTGCGGGTATCGTTGGATCAGGTAGGACCGAACTTGCTGAATCATTATTTGGATTAAAATCTTTGAAAGTAGGTTCTGTCTTATTAGAAGGAAAATCCGTTACAAAGTATTCGGTACATAAGCGAATAAAGGAAGGTATGGTGTATGTACCGGAGGATCGAGCAGGGAATGGTATTTTTTCAATTGCGTCTGTTAAGGAAAATATAACATCTGCATCTTTAAACAGTATGAGTAGCTTCTTTTTAAATAGCAAAAAAGAAAGCGCTTTATCCGAATTGTATATAAAACAGTTTAGAATTGTTGTCCCTCATATGAATGAAGAGCTGACGTCTTTATCAGGTGGGAACCAACAGAAGGTCGTGCTAGCGAAATATCTTGCATGTAATCCGAAAGTGATTATTCTTGATGAACCGACCCGTGGTATTGATGCGAAAGCAAGATTAGAAGTATACGAAACGATACAAAGTTTGAAGAGAAAGGGACTTGCGCTCATATTAATTTCTTCAGATATGGAAGAAATCGTTCAATTAGCGAATCGTGTTTATGTGATGAGAAACGGAGGATTCGTCTCTCATTTGGAGAAGAAGGAAATTTGTATTGATGAAGTTACACGCCTTGCGTACGGAGGAAAGGGAGGTGTAACGGAGTGAAACGTGTATTTAAAATGCATGAGACGTCTATTATTATTTTATTACTTCTTTACATAGCCTTCGTTGGAGTAATGAATCCTAGTTTTGTTCAGTTTAGCTCTTTATCTTTAATTATGAAATCAAGCGTTATTTTAGTTATTTTGGCAATTGGTCAATCTTTCGTATTGTTTACGAAAAATATAGATGTATCAGTAGGATCTATTATGGGATTAAGCGCTGCGGTTTGCGGGATGTTGTTAACAGATGGATACAGTGCCTTTATTTCAATATTTGTGGCAATTATACTTGGTGCTCTTATTGGTATGGTAAATGGAATTGGCGTTACGAAATTTCGAGTGCCAGCTATCATTATGACATTAGGAATGCTCGGTATTATTAGAGGTGCAATGTTACTATTCACGGGCGGAAAGTGGATTGAAGATATTCCGAATGAGTATAAACAAATTTCTTCTATTATGATGTTAGGCATTCCGGTAACGGTATGGACCGTTCTTATCATATTACTACTACTATATTTCTTATTAATGAAAGTACAGATTGGAAGATATTTTTATGCGGTCGGTGATAATGAAGATGGTGCAAGGCTTATTGGAATACATGTAGATAAAGTGAAAATATACGCGTTTATCATATCAGGCATAAGCGCTGGGCTCGCTGGATGTATATTCGTAATGAATATTGGATTCGTTCCAAATCAAACAGGTACAGGGATAGAATTGCAAGTTATCGCCGCTGCTGTTTTAGGTGGTATACATTTAAAAGGAGGAACAGGTTCTATATTTGGAGCGGCATTAGGTGCATTTTTTTTAGAAGTGATAAGCAGTTCACTCGTCTTTTTAAAAATACCTGCATTTTGGAATAGTGCTATTTCAGGATTTTTACTTTTACTCATCATCATATTAGATAGTGTCTTAAAAAAATGGAAGAAACTCCGGCAACTAGAAGAAGGAAGGGTGAATCTATGAGGGGAATACGTAGCTTGTATAGATGGGAAGGGGTTCTTCTCATATTGCTTCTCGTAGAACTCATTCTCTTTAGTTTCATAAATAGTGATTTCTTAAACATTAGTAACCTCCTTTTTAGTATGAACGATTTCCTCATTATTTCAATCGCGGCTATTCCGATGACATTTGTCATTGTAACTGGCGGAATTGATGTATCAGTAGGATCTATTATGGGGCTTACTTCGATTCTTATCGGAGCACTTTGGATGAATGGCACGCCTATACTGTTGGCCGTTATCATTGCGYTCGTAATAAGTTGCATAGCGGGCGGATTAAATGGACTTATTATAAAAATGACAGATGTAGAACCTCTTGTCGTTACACTTGGAACGATGTTTTTATATGCAGGAATCGCCCTTGTTATTTCAGGTGGTTCGGGGGCAGCGGGTTATGAAGGAATTAGTGGTTTACCAGATTCGTATGTGCAATTGGCAAATGGTAGTTTTATCGGTATACCTAATTTATTATGGCTCCTTGTCATTTTAACGATAGTATTTACGATATTGTTTCACCATACAACATACGGTCGTCACGCAAAACTAACTGGCGCAAATGAAAGTACGGCGAAATACTCCGGGATTCGAACGAAGAAAGTAGTGATTATTGCATACGTACTTTCTGGGTTAGGAGGTGGATTAGGAGGAGCTTTCTTAACAGCGTATTTCGGTTCTGCTCGTGCTGATATTGGAAGTGAAACAATTTTGCCAGTTATTACGGCAGTTGTTTTAGGCGGAACACTTATTACGGGCGGGAAAGGTAGTATTATTGGGACAGTACTAGCGAGTATTTTTATAGGACTTATGCAGTACGGTTTGCAAATGACTGGCTTAACGAATGAACAATCCAATGTAGTAATTGGTATTATCCTTATTCTTTCAGTTATTATGAGACATTTCAAATTACATCAATTCTTAGCGGGGAAAAGACGGAATTTGCATAAGGGGGAAATGTTATGAAGAGAAAACTGGGGATTGTTATTATTATGTGTATTTGTTTAATCGGTTTAATCGCTTGTTCTAGTCAAACAGCGGATAAGAAAACAGCAGATGATGTGAAATTTGCGTTCATTCCGAAATTAACAGGAGTTGGCTTCTTCACATCAGGCGGTGAAGGTGCAAAAGAGATGGGAGATAAGTTAGGGGTACAAGTGAAGTACGATGGACCGTCTGAGGCAAGTGTATCAGGGCAAGTAAAATATATAAACAATTTTATTAACCAAAACTACGATGCAATTATGGTTTCATCTACGTCAGTTGATGGTCTCTCGCAATCATTACAACGTGCAAAGAAAAAGGGGACGACTGTATTAACGTGGGATTCTGATGTAAATCCGAAAGACCGTTCATTTTATATTAGCCAAGGTACACCAGACCAACTTGCAAATTTATTAATTGAAATGACTTCTAAGCAAATTGGGGATAAAGGAAAAGTAGCATTCTTTTATTCAAGTCCGACTGTAACAGATCAAAATCAATGGGTAACGAAGGCGAAAGAAATTATTAAAGAGAAATATCCGAATTGGGAAATTGTAACGACGCAATATGGTGAAAATAATGCACAAAAATCTTTATCAGTAGGGGAGAGTATTTTAAAAACGTATCCGGATATTAACGCAGTAATATGTCCAGATGCAACGGCACTTCCAGYGATGGCGCAAGCGGCTGAGAACTTAAAAATGGATAAAAAAGTAGTCGTAACTGGGTTTTCAACGCCGAACGTTATGCGTGATTATGTAAAACGAGGAACAGTAGAGCAATTTGGTTTATGGGATGTTAAACAACAAGGTGCACTCGCAACGTTTGTCGCAAATGAAATTGTTGTAAAAGGGAAGAAGTTAAAAGTAGGGGATAGCTTTGAAGTAAAAGGAATCGGAAAAGTGAAAGTAGAACCAAACTCTATTCAAGGGTATGACTATGAGGCAGAAGGAAATGGTATTATCGTATTGCCAGAACGAGTTGTATTTACGAAGGATAATATTGATAAGTATAATTTCTAGTTGAGAGCTAAAATGAACTTGTCGTTTCTTGTGGGTAAGTCGATATAAATTTATCTACTATTATGTATTCGCAAGACAAAGTAAAAAAACGTCCGAATATATCGGACGTTTTTATTATGTCGTTTTTAAAATCTATTCATTAATTGTGAACAGCTTCTTTTTCATTTAACCCAAGTGTGCGTCCTGTTGAAGCGTGAAGCTCTTGGAACAGTCTTGGATTTTCCGTAAGTGACACGCCGTAAGAAGGGACCATTTCTTTTATCTTTGGCTCCCATTCTAGTATACGTTCTGGGAAGCATTTTTCTAATACTTCAAGCATAACGTGAACCGCAGTAGAAGCACCTGGAGAAGCACCAAGTAACGCAGCGATTGATCCGTCATTTGCACTAACAACTTCTGTACCAAATTGAAGTGTTCCTTTACCACCTGCATCAGTATCTTTAATTACCTGCACACGTTGTCCAGCAACGACAGTATCCCAATCTTCACTTTTAGCGTTCGGAATAAACTCACGTAATTCTTCCATACGCTTTTCGTGTGATAACATAACTTGTTGGATTAAGTATTTTGTTAATCCCATTTCTTTTACACCGGCTGCTAACATCGTTAAGACGTTATTCGGTTTTACAGAACCAATTAAATCAAGGTTTGAGCCAGTTTTTAAGAATTTAGGTGAGAAGCCTGCAAATGGTCCAAACAGTAAAGCTTTTTTATTGTCTATATATCTYGTATCAAGGTGAGGTACAGACATTGGTGGAGCACCAACTTTAGCTTTTCCGTATACTTTTGCATGATGCTGCTCTACAATTTTTTGGTTTTTACATACCATAAATAGTCCACTTACTGGGAATCCTCCAATATGTTTTGACTCAGGAATACCAGTCTTTTGAAGTAGAGGTAGACTACCGCCACCGCCGCCGATAAAGACGAATTTTGCAGTATGATGTTCGATTTTGCCACTATTCATATCATGTACTTTTACTTCCCACAAACCATTCTTCGTGCGTTTAATATTTTCAACACTATGTTTGTAGTTTAGCTCAACATTTTTAGTTTTTAAGTAATCAAATAACATGCGCGTTAACGCACCGAAGTTAACATCTGTTCCAGAGTCAATTTTCGTTGCAGCCATAGGTTCATTAGAATTACGACCTTCCATAATGAGTGGAAGCCATTTTTTTAATGTGTCAGGTGCATCAGAAAATTCCATTCCTTGGAATAGAGCGTTTCTTGAAAGCGCTTCAAAACGKTTTTTTAGAAACTCTACATTTTTTTCCCCTTGCACCAAACTCATATGAGGTAGTGGCATAATAAAATCTTGTGGATTACGAATTAAGTTTCTTTTTACAAGATAAGCCCAAAATTGTCTTGAAAGTTGAAATTGCTCATTTACTTTTACAGCTTTACCAATATCTATAGACCCGTCAGATTTTTCGGATGTATAGTTAAGCTCACATAGCGCAGAATGTCCTGTACCAGCATTATTCCATTCGTTAGAACTTTCTTCTCCGGCATTAGCGAGTTTTTCAAATACTTTAATTTCCCATTCAGGTGCCAATTCTTTAAGTAATGATCCTAACGTTGCGCTCATAATTCCTGCGCCAATTAAGATAACGTCTGTTTTTTGCTGCATGTTGCTCATGATAATCTCTCCATCCCCTATATTGGCAAAAAAGAGTAGGTGTTTTTATATCTAAGCCGTAAAAAGAAAACACCGCCTAGGCCCCACCTAGGTACTTACCTTTTTTGTCTCAATTATATAACCATCTCATAGTCTATTATAATAATTAATAGACTAAAATATCTAGTGTTATCTGATAATTTTAAACTATTTAACGTTTTATTTCATAGAATTCTTCTGTCATAAGGGGAAAAAGCATAGTAGTAAAGCGGGATTTGGAGAAGAATTCCAGTTTTATGTTATCCCAAAAAAACTTCTATTTTTATGTTTTATCTTTGGAAACTAGTGAAATTCTATTTTTGTAACATCTAATTTGAAAAAATAGAGTAAATAACAAATTAATGGTAAGATTATTCTGAAAACAAATCAGGAGGGATACCAATGCTTACAAAAGAACAAGTCGCAAACTTATTTCGAAATTTTTCTGTGAATGAATGTAAAGGATCAAGTGGTTTATACGAATATTTATCAATGAAAATTTCTGAAGATGAGGAAGTTCTTACGTTAGCTTCCTACGCACAACCTGGTCAACCAGTCCCGAACTTATTATTAGGTGCAGTACACTATTTATTGTTAAAAGGAAAAGAACATATCTTAAAAAGGTATTATCGTAGTTTAGTTGATAATGCTGATACAAATTTAGAGAATGCCTTTCACCAATTTAAAGATTTTTGTAAATTGTATCGAGAAGAAATCATCGCTTTATTACAAACGAAACTCGTTCAAACGAATGAAGTTAGACGATGTGCGTATTTATATCCAAGTTTCTGTTACATATTTAAAAAAGTGAACAAACCGTTAGCATTAATTGAAATTGGTACAAGTGCAGGGTTACAACTGTTTTGGGATCAATATCATTATTCATATGGAACGGAAGAAGTGTATGGAAATACACAATCGAATGTTCATTTAACCTCTGAAATAAGAGGGGAGAATATGCCGTATTTGCTAAAACAAAGTCCACCTGTCGTAGAAAGAATCGGACTCGATTTACACGTGAACGATTTAAATGATGACGAAGCCTATTTATGGTTACGAGCGCTTATTTGGCCAGAACATAAAGAAAGACTGGTACTATTCGATCAAGCAGCAGAACTTGTAAAAGAACAATCAGTGCAGTTAATTGAAGGGGATGGTGTAGTGCTTCTACCATCCATTGTAGATCAAATAAGGGAAGATGCTGTAATCTGTATTTTCCATACACATGTAGCCAATCAAATACCAGACCATATAAAACAAACGCTAGAAAAACAAATTAAAGCAATCGGCGCAAAACGTGATGTATTTCACCTATATAACAACATGTGGGATCGGGACCTTCATATTGATTATTATATTCACGGAAACGAATATTGTGAAACCGTTGGAGAAACAGAAGGGCATGGG